>JANXWR010000083.1 GCA_025351025.1 Burkholderiales bacterium
GGCCGCCGCTTACGGACTTCATGCTTGCAAGAACGGCGAGTGCTTGGGTCGACAACGGCACCAGGTGCTCGGTCGCCATCTTCATTCGCTCGGCCGGAATTCGCCACGTTGGCCGGGAAGCGTCCATCTCCTTCCACCGAGCACCCCGGAGTTCGCCAGGCCGGACTGCAGTGAGGATCAGCAGCTCGAGCGCGGCCTTCGTGGACGGGTCACCCTCGTAGGCATCGAGCTTGCGGAAGAACGCCGGCATGTCCCCCTCCGCGAGGGCCAGGCGATGACTCGTGCTTCGCGGCTTGAAGATCTCCGATGGCTTGAGCGGATAGGTGGGATCGGCCTCGACCAGATCTTCGGAGAGCGCGTAGCGGTAGATCGAGCGCAGTCGTTGGAATACCCGTCCCGCCGTCTCTCCGGCGCCTTGTCTGTCGATCGCCTGTACGACTACCTTGACGTCGCGTGCTGTGACCTCGCGGATCGGGCGAGCGCCCAATGCCGGGAACACATGATTCTCGAGCGAAGCAGTGATGGCCTCCAGCGTGCCCGGCGTCCATGCCGAAGCACGGTGCGCCAGCCAGTCCCGCGATACCGTCTCGAGCGTATTCACCGCGGCTTGCTGCCTCGCCTGCTTGGCTTGCTGGCGAGCGGCGCTGGGGTCGGTTCCGGCGGCTAGCAACTGCCGCGCCTCGCCATGACGGGCCCGTGCCAGCGCCAGTGGGACTTCCGGATAGGTGCCGAGTGAAAGCGACTTTTCCTTGCCGTCAAACCGGTACTTGAACCGCCACCACTTGCCGCCGCTCGGCCTGAGCTCGATGTAGAGACCGTCGCCATCGAAGATGCGTTTTGGCCTCTCAGGCAGCTTCAAGCTGCGCAGCTTCGAGTCGGTCAGGCGCATGGGGTAACTCTGAAATGGCGTGGGGGTAACAGCCGGAAATCTACTCCCAAAAACGTCGGCTTGTCCCGAAATGACCTTGAACCTTGTGAGACCTACGTTTTGCGCTGACGCCCGGTAAAAATACTGATCTGAAGATCTTCTGGGATCTTTTTGGACGCCTTGAAAACTCGCAAAAAGTCCCGCCGACAGGAATCGAACCTGTATTTGCCGCTTAGGAGGCGGCCGTTCTATCCATTGAACTACGGCGAGCTGCGTCGCTACGCAAGGGCCGCGGCGAGGGCGGCAGTTTAAGACCTGGCTGCGCGCTTTCGCGCCGCGCCATACTTCGCCATCGGTCGAGCAGGCGGGGCAACATGGCAACAGTCGAAGGAACGCACACGCTGGGCGGCAGCGGCCGGGTCGTGCACTACCATGCCACGTATGAAGTGGTCGGCACTGCGATCCATTTCAAGGCGAATTTCGACGGCGGTGCGTCGCACGAAGGCGAGTTCGACTTCGATCCTTCGAAGCTCGACGCCGCGGCGGCGGTCGACGCGTTCCTGCAGAATCACATCCAGAAGGCCGACTGGGACAGCGCGCCCTGAGGCGAAGAGATCCTTCGCTGCGCTCAGGCTGACGCAGCGTTTGCGCTGCGCTCACTTCCAGCGCAGCGTCCAGATCAGGTCGAGCGAGTTGTCGCCGCCGGCTTGGGCGCGCACCGTGAGCCGCTGCGCGATGCGATAGATGAGCTGCCAGCTGCCGGTGGTGGCATTGAGCCCGCGCTCGTAACCGACATACCAGCGTTTCGAGATCTGTTTGCCCAGGCCGACGATCGTCTCCTTGACGTCGCCCTGGCTCTGCTGCCGCACCGAGATCTCGTCGAGGCCGAGGGCGTGCGTGATGCGGTCGGTCACGCCGGGCCCTTCGCCCGAGAGCAGGGCCAGCGCCGCGCGTTGCAAGAGAGCCGTGTCGGCGCGGCCGACGCCTTCGCTGGCGCGGCCGAGCACCAGCCAGCTCAGCTTGTCGATGTCGCTCATGTCGGGCTCGGAGAAGAGGCGGATGCGCGGGTTCAGCGCCGTGCCGGCGACGACGACGCCGACACGCACGTCCAGGTTGGGCCGGGTCGCCTCGATGTCGAGCCTCGGGTTCTCGATCGGCCCGACGAAGGTCAACACGCCTCGGTCGATGCCGAGCTTCTGGCCATAGGCCTGGTAGGTGCCGTCGACCGCGCGCAGCGTGCCGTCGACTGCGAGCCGGCCGCCGGGCGAGGTCAGATGCAGCTCGCCGCGCAGCCCGGCGTCGAGGCCGCGGCCGCGCACGCGAAGCTTCTCGCCCATGGCGACGCGCAGGTCGAGCGCGACCTTGCGCGCGGCTGGCGCCATCATCACGGGAGCGCTCGCGGGCGACGCTGCCGCAGCGGCCGCGGTAGCCGGCGCCGGCACGCCGGCCGGACGGCGGATCACCTCGACGTCGTCGCCGAGCGTGGGCGCGTCCGACCGCGTGAAGTCGATCAGGCCCTCGTCGACGCCGAAGTTGCCGTCGAGCGCGACCGTCTTGGCGTCGAGGCGCAGCGCCGCGCTGCCGCTGATGACGATGCTCCGGTCGACGCGGCCGAGCATCTCGAACTTGTCGGCGCGCAGCGTCAGGTTCGCCGCCGGCGCCGCGCCGAAGCTGGCGTCACCTTCGAGCGAGACGGTGCCGGCGCCGCCCTTGGCCGTGAAGCGCTCGATGCGCGCGCTGGTGCCCTGCAAGGCAATGCCGACGCTGCCGTCCTTGACGTTGACGCCCTGCAGGAAGTTGCGCACGCCGATGTTTGCGCCTTCGACGTGACCGGTGTACTCGGGCGCGCCGAAGCGGCCGCCGATGCTGGCGTCGGCATGGACCTCGCCGGTCAGCCGCCAGCCCGCCGGCACCCAGCGTCCCCAGGTGCCGAGGTTGGCGATGCGCAGCTCGACCTTGCCGTCGATCGGCGTCGCGGCGCCGGGCCAGGGTGCGTCGCTGCTCGTGCGGGCCGTGACCGTGCCCGAAGCGACGCCGAGGCTGCTGCCGGCGACCATCGTCGTGAAGTTCCAGACGCCGTCCTTGGCGGCGACGGCGAGGCGCAGGTCGGTGAAGCCGAGGCTTTGCGTGCCGACCTCGTCGGTGACCGTCAGGTCGCCGCGGGCCCGCTCGACGACGACGTCGACGCCGACCGCGGGGGCGCCGCGAATCTCGATGCGCGCGCCGACGGCGAGGTCGCCGCCCCAGCCGAAGTCGGGCTGCAAAGCGCGCAGCAAGGGCGCGATCGGCAAGGGATCGATCGTCACCGACGCTTCGAGCTTCGCGCCGGCGCCGCGCGCATCGCCGCCTTGCCAGGCGATGCGGCGCCAGCGCGTCGTCGCGCCGAGCAGCTCGGCCGAGCCCGGCTCGAGCGAGGCGCGCGGCCGGCCACCGCTCCAGAAGACGTTGCCGCGCAGCTCGTGCGCCGCGAGCCAGGTGCGCCGCGGCGCGACCAGCCCTTGCGCGACGAGCTCGTGCACGGTGCCCGCCCAGCCGGCCGCGTGCGCGCCGCCGACATCGACGAGGCCGCCTTCGAGGTCGAGCACGAGCAGGCTGCGGCCGGCCGGTGCCGACGTTGCGGTCGCGCCGACGGCCGGCGCCGTCGCCGGCGAGCTTGCAGGCGTCGCCGGCGCGGCGGCAGCCGTTGTGCTGGCGACCGCAGCCGACGCACCGCGCGACGCGACGATGGTGTCGACCCACTCGGGCGGCAGCGCGTCCGACTCGACGCGCAGCTCGGCCCGGTGCGCGCGCGCGGTGCCGCTCAGTTGCGCGCGGACGCGGGCGATGTCGCGGCCCGACACGTTCAGTCCGTCGAGGGCGAGCGTGCCGCTCACGGCGGTGTCGCCGGCGCTGCCGAGCCGCCATTTCCCTTCGGCGTGGCGCACGGCGACGCCTTCGAAGCGAAGCGCTGTGCCGCGCAGCTCGCATTCGCTTTTCAGGTCGGGCCAGCGGCCGTCGATGCGCGCCGTCGCATTCAAGCTGCCGCCGATGACAGGCGCCGATGCCGCGCTGCCCGGGCCGCGTGCGAGCGGCGCCAGGCGCGCCAGTTGCGGCGCGTCGACGGCCAGCTGCCAGTGGTCCTGCGCACCCATCGAGCCGATGCGGCCCTGCGCGTTGACATGGTTGCCGGCGGCGACGATGTCGAAGGTCGGTCGTGCCGTGCCATCGCCGTTTGCGAAGCTTGCTTCGCCTTGCAGAGGCACCCCGGCGAGCGTGCTGGCGCCGAGCGAGACCTTCGCCGATCCACGCGTGGCGACGACCTGGTCGAGCATCGATGCGCCGGCGCCCACGGGCAAGGCGAGGTCGAACTCGCCCTTCGCATTGATCAGGTTGGCGCCGCGCTTCAGCAGCGAATCGGCGCCACCCGGCCACCACGGCGCCGGGTCGAAGTCGACCATCGTCGCGCGGCCCGTTGCTTGCCAGGGATGGGTCGCGGCGCTGCGATGCAGCTTGCCGACGAGCGTCGCCTTGGCGCCGCCCAGGCTGGCCTCGGCGCTGCTCAGATCGATCTCGTTGCCGCTCGCACGGGCCTCCAGACGCAGGTGCGCGCTGCGTGGCGCGGCGCGCGGCAAGCGACGGTCCGACAACTGGCCGGCCAGGTCGGCCGCCAGGTCGATGGCCCAGGTGCCCGCCGTGCCGGCGGTGCCGAATCCCGTTCCGGTCGCCGAGGCCTTGCCGTCGAGCACGGTTTCCGGCGCGCGCGCATCGAGCGCGACCGGCTGGAGCTTGTCGACATCGACCTCGACGTTCCAGCGGTCGCCGGCCCAGCGTCCGCGGGCGACGATGCGGCCGCCGGGCAGACGCTGCGAGCCGAGCTCGGCCGAAAGCGTGCTGATGTCGATCACCCGCGGGTCGTCGGGGCGTGCGCGCAGCTCGGCGCTGAGGATCTGCACCGGCAGCAGACCCTCGTTCCAGCGCCCGGCGCGCGCGTTGCGTAGCTCGACCGAGATGGCAGCCGGGCGGTCGAGGCCGCTCGTCGTGGCGATGGCGTGGCCGCTCAGCGACGTCGCCGGCGCCGCGCTCGAAAACGCCGACAGGTCGAGTGCGTCGGTCGACGCATGCAGCTCGCCGAGCGGCCAGGTGGCGTAGGGGCGCACGACGGCCTTGGCGTCGAACGACTGCGCGGTGTGCGTGGGCGACGGCGTGACCCGCGCCGTCGCTTCGACGCTCAAGGAGGTGAGCGGCCCGTTGGCGTTGGCACTCCCCTGCCATGCGGGTGTCGACGCCGGCGACGCCAGCGCGAGGCGCGCATCGATCTCGAACGGCGGGTCGGCGGCGACGGTCGCGTGGCCGGTCGCGGCCGCCTGTTCGTGGGTCGCGGTGAGAGCCTCGAAGCGATGCTGCGCACCGCCGTCGGCTCCGAGGTGGACGCGGCCGTGTATCGAACGCAGTGTCGGCGTCGCGTCGGCACTGCCGATGCGCAGCTCGTCGACGCTCGCCTCGAGGATCTCGATCTCGACCGGCAGCCGCAAGGTCGAAGGCGGCGTCGCGGGCTCGCTCGTCACCGGCGTCGCGGCGGGTTGGCGCAGCAGCGTCACGCGGTCTGCGTGCAGGGTCGCGATCGTCAGGTGCAGCCAGCGTCCGTGGTCGCCGCTGCTGGCGTCGAGCGCATGCCAGCGCGGCGCGTCGAGACGCAGCACGCCGCTCGTGCCGGGCAGGGTGATGTCGATGCGCTCGGCCGCGAAGTCACCGAGCAGCGAGCCTTGCGGCGCGACGATCGTGAGATGCGGCAGCAGCGTCACCAGCCAGGCGCTGCCGGTGACGCTCTGCACCGCCCACCAGAGCACGGCGACCGCAAGCACGACGAGCAGGAGCAGCGTCGCCACGCTGCCGCCGAACCAGCGTCCCCAGTGGCGGCGCGCGCGCGGCGGCTCGGGCAGCGGCAGGTCGGGCGTCGGGTCGTCGGCCATCGCGCGGTCGTTCAGAAGGCGATGCCGACGCTGACGTGAACGCGCAACCGCCGCTCGTTCTGGCCGTACGCCAGGTCGAGCCGCAAGGGGCCGACGGGGCTGCGGTAGTGCAGGCCGACGCCATAGCCGAATACCGGATGCATCTCGTTCCAGCGGTCGGCGGCATTGCCGGCGTCGACGAAGACCGCGCCGAGCAGCGCCGGCACGCGATCGCTCAGCGGATGCTCCATCTCGACGCTGCCGGTGAGCAGGACGCGTCCGCCGACCACCGCGCCGTTCACCATCGGGCCGAGCGTGCGATAGCCGTAGCCGCGCACCGAGTCCTCGCCGCCGGCGCGAAACAGCACGGTGTCGGGAACGCCGATGCGTTGGTGTACGAACACCTGGCCGGCCTCGACGCGTGCATTGCCGAACCAGCCGCCGAACGGCCGGTACCAGCTGTAGCGCGCGTAGGCGCGCACGAAGGGACCGCGGCTTCTGAATTCGCCGGCGATGTCGGAGCGCGTCTCGACACCGCGGCCATAGCCGGCGCCGCCCTGCAGCGAGAGGGCGGTGCCTTCGGTCGGCGCGAGGATGTTGTCGAGGTCGCGGCGCAGCCAGTGGTAGTTGGCAGAGATGGCCTCGCTCGAGGTGGTGAGCGGCGCGCTCGAGACGCGCGTGTGCGCGGCCTCGAGGTAGTAGAGGCGCTCGAAGCGGCTCAGGTCTTGCGAGCGGCCGATGCGCGTGGTCCAGCTGTCGCGCGTCTCGTCGGCGGCGCGCAGCTGCTCGATGTTGGCGGCGGCGAGGTTACGCCAGAGGTCGTCGCGCGGGTACGACGTGAACTCGGTGCCGATCGTCTTGAGGTCGGGGCCGAACGAGATCGTGCTGTGCGCGATCCAGGGCTGGCCGAACACCTTGCGGTCGTAGTACTCGAGCGAAACGCGCGGCCCGGTGTTGGCGCTGTAGCCGATGCCGAAGGTGGCCGACTGCTGCGTCAGCTCCTTGACCTTGACGACGACCGGCGCCGCCTCGGGCGCGCCGCTCGCGTCGAGCTCGACCGAGGCGCCTTCGAAGAGGCCGACCTTGACGATGCGCTCCTGGAAGTCGAGCAGCAGCTTCTCGCCGTAGACCTCGCCGACGTGGAAAGTAGCGAGCTTGCGCACGGCGTCCTCGTCGTAGCGGTTCACGCCTTCGATGCGGATCGGGCCGAGCCGGAACAGTGGGCCGCCCTCGATCGTCACGTCGAGCGCGGCGCTGCCGGCTGTGGCGTCGACCCTGGCATGCGTCGATTGCCAGGCCGCGGTCGGGTAGCCGTCGGCGCGCAGCTCGCCGAGCGCGGCGTTCTTGGCGCTGTTCCAGGCCGGCTGTCGAAACGGCTGGCCGGGTTTGAGGGTCCAGGTCTGGCGCAGCTTGTCGAGCCGGTCGGTCCACGGCTCGTCGCGCGTCGGCGTGCGTGGTGCGAGCGGCGCCGTCGATGCGATGGCGACGCTTTGCACCGCGACGCGCGCGCCGGGCACCACGGTCATGACGATGCGCGGCAGGCCACCCGGCGCCGCCGGCGTTTGCGCCATCTTCACCGTCGAGTCGAAATAGCCTTCGGTTTCGAGCAGGCCACGCGCCTGGGCCGGCGCCGCCGCGACGAGCCGGTCGAGCTCGGTGCCGGCGAGGCCTTCGGACTGCGGTGCCTTCTGGAAGCGTGCCAGGTCCAGGTACTCGAGCAAAAGGGTGCGCAGCGGCGCGGGCGCTCCGACCTCGAAGTCGTAGAGCGCGACTTCGGGCTCACGCGGCACGGCGGCCTCGTCCTTGTCCTTGTTCGAGAAGAAGGGCAGGCTCGAGCAGCCACCGAGCAGCGCTGCGAGCATCGACCCCCACAGCGCCCGAAGCAGCGCTGCGCGAACCCTCATTTAACGAGCAGTCGCATGGCTCCTTCGAGCCCGGGCAGGGTGAGCGGGAACATGCGCTGGTTCATCAGCTGCTGGATCACCGAGATGCTTTGTCGGTAGCCCCAGACGCCTTGCGGCTCGGGGTTGATCCAGGCGAATTTCGGAAAGGCGTTGGTCAGCCGCTGCAGCCACTCGGCGCCCGGCTCCTCGTTGTTGTATTCGACGCTGCCGCCCGGCTGCAGGATCTCGTAAGGGCTCATCGTCGCGTCGCCGACGAAGATCAGCTTGTAGTCCTTGTTGTACTTCCGGATGATGTCCCAGGTCGGAAACTTCTCGCTGTAGCGGCGCCGGTTGTTCTTCCACATGAAGTCGTAGACGCAGTTGTGGAAGTAGTAGAACTCGAGGTGCTTGAACTCGCTCTTCGACGCGCTGAAGAGCTCCTCGACGCGGTGGATGTGCTCGTCCATCGTGCCGCCCACGTCCATCAGCAGCAGCACCTTCACCTTGTTGTGCCGCTCCGGCACCATCTTGATGTCGAGCCAGCCGGCGTTGGC
>JANXWR010000085.1 GCA_025351025.1 Burkholderiales bacterium
CCTCCGTGGAGCAGGCGGTCGAGGCGCTGGCCAGCCAGCGGGGAGAGACCATCGTCCCAAGTGGCGCCGCTGCGGCCAACACTTTGGGTCTTACGACACAGGTGCCGGTCCGGTCGGTCTATCTGACCTCCGGACGCACCCGGAAGATGAACCTCGGCAAACAGGTCGTCGAGCTTCGCCACGCGCCGCGCTGGCAGCTCGCCATGGCGCATCAACCTGCCGGCGAAGCGGTACGCGCGCTGGCTTGGCTTGGGCCGGAGAAGGCCGAGGCCGCTCTCCAGACCTTGAAACGGAAACTCCCGCCGGGCGCCTTCAGCGAGCTGGTCGCGGTAGCGCCGCAGCTTCCAACTTGGCTGGCTCGCAGCGTGGGTAAGGCCGCATATGGCTGATCCATTTCTCCACCTTCAGGCCGAGGATCGGCGCGAGGCGCTCGGCGTCGCGGCCGATCGGTCGGGCCGGCCGGCGCATCTGCTGGAGAAGGACGTGTGGGTCGTCTGGGCGCTCGCCACCCTTTACGGTTCGGCGCTTGGCGAACATCTGGTTTTCAAGGGCGGCACATCGCTGTCTAAAGCCTATCAGGTCATCCGGCGGTTTTCCGAGGACGTCGACCTGACCTATGACATCCGGGCCATAGCCCCCGATCTGGTCGGCGAAAACGGCGAAGCCTTGCCGGAGACCCGCAGTGAGGAAAAGCGCTGGTCTAGCGAGGTGCGCAAGCGCCTGCCCGAATGGGTTGAAGGAACCGTTCAGCCGATCATCGCGGCGGCGCTTGCTGCTGAAGCTTTGACGGCCACGATCCGCGTCGAAGGCGAGAAGCTGTTCATCGACTACGAGGCGGCGGCAGCCGGCTCCGGCTATGTGGCGCCGAGTGTCATGCTCGAGTTCGGTGCGCGATCGACGGGCGAGCCCGCGAGCTTGCGCGATGTCACCTGCGATGCGGCTGGGCTGGTGGATGGTGTGGTCTTTCCAACCGCTCGACCGCGGGTGATGCACGCGGAGCGGACCTTTTGGGAAAAGGCGACAGCGATCCACGTCTTCTGCCTCCAAGAAAGGTTGCGTGGCGATCGTTTTGCGCGTCACTGGCATGACGTGGTGCGTCTCGATGAAGCCGGTTTCGCGGCCGCCGCTTTTGCCGATCGCGAGCTGGCTAAGGCCGTCGCGCGACACAAGGCGATGTTCTTCGCCGAGAAGGCAGCCGACCGATCGCTGATCGACTACGCGGCTGCAGTCAATGGCGGTCTGCAACTCGTTCCTGCGGGTGATGGTGCGAAGGCCCTGGAAGAAGATTACGCCCGAATGGTCGAGGATGGTCTCCTTCTGGAGGACGCCGAGCCATTCGCGGCGCTCATGGAGCGCTGCGCAGACATCGCCGCACGAGCCAACAGCGCGGCAGGATAAGAAAAACGGGCTGGGAGGCGACGGTGTACATTTCCGAAATCTACGCGAGCGGCTTCCGGTGCTTCGATCCGGCCGCCCCGTTGCAACTGAAGCTCTCGTCCGGTCTCAATATTCTCGTGGGACCGAACGACGCCGGTAAGAGCGCGATCATCGACGCCGCCCGCTACGTTCTTTGGACACGCGGCGACGACTATATCCGTCCGGACGAACACGACTTCCATGTCGGCGGGGACGGCATCCGCGGATGCGACTTCATCGTTCGCTGCACCTTCGACGATCTTAGTGCTGATGAAGAGGCTCGGTTTCTCGAATGGTGCAATAACGAAAAGGGTAAGTTGCGGCTGCATGTGTGCATGCGTGGTACTCGGCGGATTTCGCCGGGTGGCGGCAACATCGTCGCTAGTCAGCACCGTGCCGGGGCCGAGGGCGAGGGCCTGCCGCTTGATGGCGAACTGCGGGAGTATCTCAAGGCGACCTATCTCAAACCGCTGCGCGACGCCGAGCGCGAGATGCGCGCAGGCCGGCGATCGCGCCTGTCGCGCATCCTTGGTGCGATGCCGACAATGGGACCCCAGAGCAAGCCGGCGGCGCAAGGAGGAGGCGATGCCACGCTCCATGACACGCTCACGGCGGCTGACGCGGCCGTCCGAAACAACGCGGCGGTCGGCGGTGTCGCCAGTAGCGTCAACACGGATTTCCTCGACAAGCTGTCATTCGTGGACGACCGTCTCGTCGCGACGTTGGACCTCGGCGCTGGCGGCTCGTTCGATCAGATTCTCGAGCGGTTCGAGCTCTATCTGAATGCCAAGGCGGGCACTGAGCGCGTCCAGCGCGGGCTGGGCTACAACAACCTGCTATTCATGGCGGCCGAGCTGTTGTTGCTCCAGTCGCATCCCGATCAGGTGCCGTTTCTGCTGATCGAGGAGCCGGAAGCGCATCTGCATCCCCAGCACCAGACGCTCTTCATGGAAGTGCTTGCGGCCCGCGCCGCCAAGCCGGATATCGAGAAGGGCGAGACCCATCAGCAAGTCCAGGTCCTGCTCACCACCCATAGCCCGCAGCTCGCGGCCGGCGCCCAGCTTGAGACCATGACGATGATCGTCGGTCACCGCGCCTTTCCACTGGGCACGGCCCATACCCGGCTCGAAGCCGACGACTATGAGTTCCTTCGTCGGTTTCTCGACGCGACCAAGGCCAACCTGTTTTTCGCCCGCGCGATTATTGTCGTCGAGGGCGACGGCGAGCACCTGTTGCTGCCGGCGATCGCCGAGAAGCTCGGCCGTCCGCTCAGCCGTCATGGCGTATCGATCGTCAATGTCGGCCACCGCGGTTTGTTTCGCTACAGCCGGATTCTGCAGCGTAAGGCCGGGAACGCGATCGCGGTGCCCGTGGCGCTGATTCCGGACAGGGACATTCCGCCCCCTGAGGCGAAAGACCTCGTCGGAGACCGCAAGACTGAGAACGAGTTGACCCAGGACGAGATCGCAGCGCGGCTGAAGACGCTGCGGCGCGACATCGGGGATCCCGTCGACGCGTTCATTGCCGATAGCTGGACACTTGAGTTCGATCTTGCCCTCCGGCCCGAGCTCGCCGAGAGCGTTCACCAGGCAGTCCAGCTCGCCAAGACCAGCAGTCGCAAGCCCGACCGGCTCGCGAAGATCGTGAAGAAGGCCAGCGAAGCCTACGCAGGCTGGAAAGAGGCTGGGCTCACTGCGACCGAGATCGCTGTCAAGATCTACCAGCCCGTCCATGACAAGGAGGCCTCCAAGGCCGAGGTCGCCGAGCAACTCGCCGCCATACTGCGCAAACGTACCGATACGCCGGAGCAGATGCGCGAT
>JANXWR010000095.1 GCA_025351025.1 Burkholderiales bacterium
CCCGCAGGCCTTCATCGACAGCAACATGAACCTGCTCAAGGCCGGCGTGGTGCTGGCCGTGCCGAGCGCCGACAGTGCCAAGGCCGTGAACCCCAGCGAGGCGCGGCAAGTGATCCAGGCGCAGAGCGCGGATTTCGGTGCCTACCGCCAGCGTCTGGCCGGCGCCGTGCCGACCGCCAGGCCCGAAGGCTCGGCGCGTCAGGCCACCGGCAAGGTGCAGGCCTCGGTCGAGGATCGCAAGCAGGGCGCTGCGCCCGCGCCCGACAAGCTGACGCTGAGCAAGGGCGCGGCGGAAGACAAGATCTCGAAGGACCGGGCCAAGAAGGCCGACGAGGTTCGCGTCGCCGAACTGGCGAAGAACGTCGACGAGCTGAAGAAGCTGTCGGGCGCGGCCGCCAGCGCGGTGACGACGCCGGCGCCGGCTGCTGCCGCGAAGGCCGCGCCGACGACCGCTGCACCGGCGGCGCCGGCCGCGAGCATTGCGCCCACGCCGGCACCGACCGTCGTGGCGGCAGCGCCGAGCGTCGCGGTCGCTCCTGCGCCCGCCGCTGTACCCGCCCCCGTGGCATCGGCCCCGACGGCTGTGTCGGCGGCGGCGGTTGCACCGTCCGCGCCGGTGGTCGCCAAACCGGCGCCGGTCACCGTGACCAAGCCGCCTGCCAAGCCGACGCTGCCGATCGAGCAGCCGAGCGCGATCGGCTCGCTGCTGGACGACAACCCGATGGCGCTGGGTCTCGGCGGTCTGGCGATCGCGTTGCTGGCAGGCTTCGGCGTCTACAAGTTCGCGAAGCGCGCCCGCAAGGACAGCGGCGAGACCTCGTTCCTCGAAAGCCGGCTCCAGCCGGATTCGTTCTTCGGCGCCAGCGGCGGTCAGCGCATCGACACGCGCGATGCCGGCGGCACCTCGTCGTCGATGAGCTACTCGCTGAGCCAGCTCGACGCGATCGGCGATGTCGACCCGGTCGCCGAGGCCGATGTCTACCTCGCCTACGGCCGCGACCTGCAAGCCGAGGAGATCCTCAAAGAGGCGATGCGCAGCAATCCGGACCGCATGGCGATCCGTACCAAGCTGCTCGAGGTCTACGCCAAGCGGCGCGACACCAAGGGCTTCGAGATGCTTGCCACGCAGCTCTTCGCGCTGACCCACGGCACCGGCGAGGACTGGGCCAAGGCACAGGAGCTAGGAGCCCAGATCGACCCCGAGAACCCGCTGTTCAAGCCGGGCGGCACGCCGGTGGCGATGCACAGCGGCGGAGGCGAACTGATCGAGGCGCTGGACGCGAGCACGATGCCGCAGTCGGTGCTGCCGTCGCCGTCGCAGTTCGGCAACTCGGTGCGCGGCGGCCTGGCTCCCGACAGCGGCGGCACCGCGGAGCGCGACCTCGACCTCGACCTCGGCGACCCCGACACGGGCCGGCCGAGCGTGTCGGGTGCACTCGAATCGATGCAGACGCAGCCGCTACCGCCGGCGGCGCAGAGCGCCCACGCCGACGATGACCTGTCGCTCGACTTCGCGTTGCCCGAGGTGCCGGAATCGGCGCCCAAGGCCGCAGTGCCGGCAGGGCCTGCCGAGTTCGATCTCTCCTCCATCTCGCTGGATCTCGGCGAGCCGACCGCCAGCGTATCGCCGGCACCCATGGCCCCCGCGGCTTCCGGTTTCGGCGACACCGGCCTGCCGCCGTTGGCCGACGAGGGCGACGACGACCCGCTGTCGCGCAAGCTCGAACTGGCCGAGGAATTCCGCCAGATCGGCGACACCGACGGCGCGCGCGACCTGCTCCACGAGGTCGTCGCCAAGTCCAGCGGCGCCGTCAAGTCGCGGGCGCAGAGCATGCTGGCCGACCTCACGACAGCCTCGTCCGCAACAACGCCGTCGTGCCCGGCGTGACGAGCCTGATCCGCTGGCAGAGCCACTGGCACGTGGTGCGGCAGAGCTGGCCGTTCTTCCAGAACGACTTCGCGGGCCGCATCGCCAACCGCGTGATGCAGACCAGCAACGCGCTGCGCGA
>JANXWR010000102.1 GCA_025351025.1 Burkholderiales bacterium
GATCGCTTCGAGCCGGCCGATCTCGGCGAGCAGGTGCGCCGGGTCGACGACGACGCCGTTGCCGATGAAGCAGGCGACGCGATCGCGCATGACGCCCGAAGGGATGAGCTGCAGCGCCGTCTTGACGCCGCGGATGACCAGGGTGTGGCCGGCGTTGTGACCGCCTTGGAAGCGCACCACCGCCTCGGCGTGGTCGGTCAGCCAGTCGACGACCTTGCCCTTGCCCTCGTCGCCCCACTGCGTGCCGACGACGACGACGTTGCGGCCGCCGGAGCTCGAATTTGCGGCCGCCGTCATGCGCCTGTCCCGCCCTGAAGCGACCATTGCCCTTGCGCCGCGGAGAGCGACCGGTCGAAGACCAGGCCGGACTCGTCGGCGGCGGCGCCGGGGAGCTGGCGCACGACGATCTCGCCGCGCCGACGCAGCTGGCGTACGCTGCTGCGCAGGGCGGCATCATCCGACCAGGGTGCACGCACCGCGCGCCTCGGTGCCTTTGCCGGCACGAGCTCGACCAGCTCCTTGACGTCGAGGCCGAAGCCGACCGCCGGGCGGGTCCGGCCGAAGATCGCGCCGACCTCGTCGTAGCGGCCGCCGCGCGCGATGGCGTCGCTCGCACCGTCGACGTAGACGGCGAAGCGGGCACCGCTGTAGTAGGCGTAGCCGCTCGAATCGGCAAGGTCGAAACCGATGCCGACCCCCGGATGCGCCTGGCTGGCGTGCGCCGCGAGCTGCTTCAACTCGTCGAGCGCGGTCACGATCGGTGCGCGCTCGGGGAGGACGCGGCGCGCCTCGTCGAGCACCGACGCGTCGCCGTACAGGTGTAGCAGCGCCTCGAGGCCCTGGCGCGTCTCGTCGGGGAAGCCGCGCGCCACCGAGGCCAGCTCGGCCGCGTCCTTGGTGGCGAGCGCGGCATGAACGGCTTCGAGGCGAGCTGCGTCGACCGGCACGCCGGCCAGCACGGCGCGGATGATGCGCGTGTCGGCCAGGTCGAGCACCGCGCCTCCGAGCCCGGCCACGTCCAGGCATTCGAGGGCCAGGTCGAGGATTTCCAGATCGGCCTCGATCCCGGCATGGCCGTAGATCTCGGCGCCGAACTGCAGCGGCTCGCGCGTCGCACCGCTGCCCGAGGCACGGGTGTGCAGCACCGGGCCGCAGTAGCACAGCCGCGCCACGCCGTTGCGGTTGAGCAGGTGCGCGTCGATGCGGGCGACCTGCGGCGTGCTGTCGGCGCGAATGCCGAGGGTGCGACCGCTCAACTGGTCGACCAGCTTGAAAGTCTGGAGATCGAGGGAATGCCCGGTACCGGAAAGCAGCGATTCGATGTGCTCGAGCATCGGCGGGATGACCAGCTCGAAACCGAAGCTTTCCGCCGCGTCGAGCAAGCCGCGACGCAGCTGTTCGACCTGACGGGCCCGGGCGGGCAGGACATCGGCGATGTGCTCCGGCAAGAGCCAGGCAGAGGACATGCGAAAAGCGCCGCTTATTAAAAAGCGAATTGTACGGGTCGGCCGGCCGCCGCCGGGCCGCTCTCAAGGCGACCGCGCCCCCTCGGTGGGCAGCGCCGCGTCGCAAGACGCAAGCGTGGGGGCACCGTCACGACCAGAAGACGAAGAGCATCGCCAGGCCAGCGAGCATGCTGATCAGGCCGAGGAAGCGGATCTGCCCGTCGCTCATCTGCATCGCCTTCTCGAAGACGCGCCGCCACGAGGCCGGACTGAGGAACGGAAGCAGGCCTTCGGCGATGAGCATCAGCGCGACGGCGCTCAGTGCGATGTCCCAGAAGCCGACGTCCGCCAACGCCTACTTCCTGGCCGATGCGGCGGGCGCCGCGCCGCCGCCGCGCATCGTCTTGAAGAACTCGCTGCCGCTCGGGTCGACGACCATCAGGTCGCCCTTGCTGCGAAAGCTCGACCGGTAGGCTTCGAGGCTGCGGTAGAACTGGGCGAACTGCGGGTCCTTGCCGAACGATTCGGCGAAGATGGCCGAAGCCTTGGCGTCGCCCTCGCCCTTCACCTTCTGCGCGTCGCGATAGGCCTCGGCGACGATCACCTCGCGCTGCCGGTCGGCGTCGGCGCGGATCTTCTCGCCCTCGGCGCCCCCGGTGGCGCGCAACTGATTGGCCACCTGCTTGCGCTCCGAGGCCATGCGGCTGTAGATCGATTCGGTGATGTTGGCGACGAAGTCGACGCGCTTGATGCGCACGTCGAGGATCTCGATGCCGAACGACTTGGCGTCGTCGGTGAGTCGCGCGCGGACGTCCTGCATCACCTTGTCGCGCGCGCTCGACAGCACTTCGCCGACGGTGCGCTTGGTCACCTCCTCGTTGAAGGCGGCATGCACGATCGGCGACAGGCGCGCTTCGAGGTTGCGGATGTCGACGCCGTTGTTGCGGATGAACTGGCGCGGGTCGGCGACTCGCCACTTGACCAGCCAGTCGATGACCAGGCTCTTCTTCTCGGCAGTGAAGATCGGCCGCGTTTCCGGGCTGTCGAGCGTCTGGATGCGGCGATCGAGGAAGCCGACGTTCTGGAACGGCGGCGGCAGCTTCCACTTCAGGCCCGGTTCTTGGATCACTTCCTTGATCTGGCCGAATTCGTAGATGACCGCGTACTGGCGCTGGTCGACGATAAAAAGCGTCGACGACGCGATCAGCAGTGCGAGCAGCAGGCCGCCGATGATGAAACCGAGACGATTCATGAAGTGGCTTCGTGGAGGGTTCAGCGGCCTTCGCGGTCACGACCGCGCTGGCCTTCACGCGAGCGGACGTCGACGGTGCCCGAGCTGGGCGTGGTTGCGTCGACCGACGCCGGCGCCGCGGCCGGCGGGCCGGCGGGCGCCGAGCCGGCGGCCGACTGCTGCAGCAGCTTGTCGAGCGGCAGGTTGAGCAGGCTGGCATTGTTGCGTGCGTCGATCATCACCTTGGTGACGTTGCCATAGACCTCGCGCATGGTGTCGATGTAGAGCCGGTCGCGCGTCACCTGCGGCGCCTTCTGGTACTCGGCAAGCTGGCTGGCGAAGCGCTCCGAATCGCCGGTGGCCTGGGCGACGACGCGCGACTTGTAGCCCTCGGCTTCCTGGCGCAGCCGCGCCGCCGTGCCCTGTGCCTTCGGGATTTCGGCGCTGGCATAGGCCAGCCCTTCCTTCTTCAGGCGATCGCCGTCCTGGCCAGCCTTCAGCGTGTCTTCGAACGCCGCCTGCACCTGATCGGGCGGCTGCACGCTCTGCACGTTGACGTTGACGATGACGATGCCCGTCTTCAGGCGATCGAGCTGGCCCTGGATCGACTTCACCAGGTCGGAGGCGATGGCGTCGCGCTGCTCGTAGAGCACCGAGTCGATCTTGCTTTTGCCGACGATCTCGCGCACCGCCGATTCGGCGGCCAGTGTCACCGCTTCTTCGGGCTCGCGGTTCTCGAACAGGAAGGCGCGCGCGTCCTTCAGGCGGTATTGCACGGTGAAACGGATGTCGACGATGTTCTCGTCCTGCGTCAGCATCGACGAGTCTTTCAGGCCGGTCGCCTGCGTCACGGCGTTGCGGCCGACCTCCTTCGAGCGCAGCTGCGTCACGCTCACCGTCTCGTTGGCCTGGAACGGATACGGGAATCGCCACTGGATGCCGGCATCGACGGTATGGCTGTAGCGGCCGAACGAGGTGACGACCGACTGCTGACCTTCCTGGACGATGAAAAAGCCGCTCAGCATCCAGATCAGGACGACGACGCCACCGATCAGCGCCGCGCCGACGCCGGCGCTGCGCATGTTCGGCTGGAAGTTCGGGCCGCCGTTCGGATCGCCGGCGCCGTTGCCGCGGCGCGGACCGCCGCCCTTGCCGCCGAACAGGCCGCTCAGCTTGCGATTGAAATCGCGCCACAGCTCGTCGAGGTCGGGCGGGCCGTCGCGTCCGCCACCGCCGTTTTGCGCCAGCATCGGGTCGGCGAGGCGATCGTGCCGCGCCCGACCGGGCAAGCGCGCGACCAGGGCCGCCAGCAAGGCCCGCACCGACGTCGCGAGCGCGGCCCAGGGAAGAGCGGGCGCGGGTTCAGTTGCGGGGGAAAGAGGCAAGGTCATACGCGGTGGCATCTGGGGGCAATCGCCGGGTGCGAGGGTTTTCAGGCGAGCGAATGATAGGTGCCGTCACGAAGGTCCTCGCCTTTGCCGTCGCCCCGGGGGCTCGAACCCTCCGCCTCGCCGTCCTCAGCTGAGGCCTCGGCCTCCTGATTCAAGCCCGGCCGCTCGGCGGGAGCACGAACCGCCATCTCGGCGATGCATTGTCGCAAGGCGTCCAGTCCCTCGCCGCTGACGGCGCTGACGAAGATGCGCTGCACGCGCCGGCCGCCGCCGAGCTCGATGCTGTCGCTCAGCGCGCGCGGCCGCTCGGTGTCGTCGAGGCGGTCGATCTTGTTGAAGACGACGACCTGCTCGACGTCGCCGGCACCGATCTCGCCGAGCACACGCTCGACTTCCTTCATCTGCTCTGCCAGCTCCGGGCTCGCGGCGTCGACGACGTGCAACAGCAGGTCGGCGTCGGCGGCTTCCTGCAGCGTGGCCTGGAAGGCGTCGATCAAGGTGTGCGGCAGGTCGCGGATGAAGCCGACGGTGTCGGACAGGGCCACGCCGCGCTCGATGTTCTCGAGATGCAGCTGGCGCGTCGTCGTGTCGAGCGTCGCGAAGAGCTGGTCGGCGGCGTAGGCGTCGGCATTGACCAGGGCATTGAAGAGCGTCGACTTGCCGGCATTCGTATAGCCGACCAGCGAGACGCGAAAGGTCTGGTTGCGCTCGCGCGCGCGACGTTGCGTGCTGCGCTGGCGCTTGACCTTGTCGAGCTGCTTTTTGATCGCCTTGATGCGCTCGCCGATCATGCGCCGGTCGAGCTCGATCTGCGCCTCGCCCGGGCCGCCACGGTTGCCGATGCCGCCGCGCTGGCGCTCGAGGTGGCTCCAGCGGCGCACCAGCCGGGTCGAGAGGTATTGCAGGCGGGCCAGCTCGACCTGCAGCTTGCCTTCGTGGGTGCGCGCGCGCTCGCCGAAGATCTCGAGGATCAGCATGGTGCGGTCGGCGACCGCCACACCGAGGTGCTTCTCGAGGTTGCGCTGCTGCGCCGGCGAGAGCGACTGGTCGAAGACGACGACCTCGGCCCGGTACAGCTGCACCATCTCCTTCAGCTCGTCGGCCTTGCCGGAGCCGACGAAGAAGGCGGCGTCGGGCGCCTTGCGCCGGGCAACGACGCGCGCGACCGCGACGTCGCCCGCCGATTCGGCGAGCAGCGCCAGCTCGTCGAGCGAGGCATCGAAGTGGGCACCGCGGGCGCCGAAATCGACGCCGACGAGGATCGCCCTGGCCGGCGCGCCGCGCGGCCCGGTCTCCGCCGTGAGCGCGACGCTCAAGACGCGTTCTGCCCGCGGCGCGGTTGGCGCGTCAAGGTTGCTCGGGGGCTTCGGGGGCCGTCTGGAAGTTCACCGCACGGCCCGGCACGACGGTGGAAATCGCGTGCTTGTAGACCATCTGGGTCACGGTATTGCGAAGCAGGACGACGTACTGATCGAAAGACTCGATGTGCCCCTGCAGCTTGATCCCGTTCACCAGGTAGATCGAAACCGGAACATGCTCCTTGCGCAGCAGGTTC
>JANXWR010000115.1 GCA_025351025.1 Burkholderiales bacterium
GAAGCAGGATGCGGTGCGCGAGCTCGGCCTGACGCCGACGCAACTGGCGGCGAGCCTGCGCAGTTTCATCAACGGCGATGTCGCGACCTGGTGGACTTCGCCCGACGGCGAACAGGTCGATGTCGAACTGCGTCTGCCGCAGGCGGCGCGCGAGAACATCACCCAGCTCGACAGCCTGCCGGTCGCGTATGCGAAGGACGGTACCCCGATCGAGCTGTCGCGGGTCGCCGACATCGTGCCGGTCGTCAACCCGCTCGTGATCAAGCGCCAGGACCTGCAGCGGCGCGTGGGCATCTATGCGAACGTGGAAGGCCGGCCAACGGGCGACGTGGGCAGCGAAGTGCAGAAGCTGATCAAGACGATTGAGCTGCCGTCGGGTTACCGCTTCGACGTCGGCGGCCAGACCAAGGACCAGGCCGAAGCCTTCCAGGGCGTGCTGCTCGCGCTCGGCGCCGCCGTCATCTTCATCTACATCGTGCTGGCCTCGCAGTTCGGCAGCTTCCTGCAGCCGATGGCGATCATGGCCTCGCTGCCGCTGGCGCTGATCGGCGTCATGCTGGCCTTGCTGGTGACGCGCTCGACCCTGAACCTGTTCTCGATGATCGGCCTGGTCATGCTGATGGGACTGGTGACGAAGAACGCGATCCTGCTCGTCGACTTCGCCAACCACGGCCGGCGCAACGGACTCTCGGTGCCGGAGGCGCTGTTGCAGGCGGGGCTGGTGCGGATGCGGCCGATCATCATGACCACCGCGGCAATGGTCTTCGGCATGCTGCCGCTGGCGCTGGCGCTCAACGAAGGCGGCGAGATCCAGGCGCCGATGGGCCGCGCCATCATCGGCGGTGTCATCACCTCGACCCTGCTCACGCTGGTCGTCGTGCCGGTCCTGTATTCCTACCTGGTGCGCGATCGCAAGCGCAAGCCCACCCTCGAGCCAGCGCCGGCCGCTGCCATCGCCAGCGGCGCCGCCGGCGCCTTCATGCCAGCCGCCAAGGAGTGAGGGTTCGCAGGTGCCGGGCGGCGTCTATTGCGAGACGTGGATGACGCCGCGCACCACCGGATAGATCTGGTTCTGCCAGCGCTTGCCGCTGAACACACCGTAGTGGCCGACGCCGGCCTGCACGTAGTGCGTGCGCATGTAGGGACGTAGCCCCGTGCACAGGTCGTGCGCCGCCAGCGTCTGGCCGATGGCGCAGATGTCGTCCTTCTCGCCTTCGATGGTGACGATGGCGGTGCGCCGGATCGCCTTCAGGTCGATGCGGCGGCCGCGCACTGTCAGCTCGCCGCGTGGCAACGCGTAGTCCTGGAAAACCAGGCGGACGGTTTCGAGGTAGAAATCGGCCGAGAGATCGGAGACCGCCATGTACTCGGCGTAGAACGCCCGGGTGACCTCGGCCTTCTCGCGCTCGTCCGCGACCAGGTTCTGGTAATAGGCCCTGAACGCATCGGCATGGCGCTCCTTGTTCATGCTGATGAAGGCGGAAAGCTGCATGAAGCCCGGGTAGACACGGCGTCCGGCGCCGCCGTGGCGCCAGGGCACGGTGCTGATCAGGTTCTGCTCGAACCAGGCGATCGGCTTGGAGGTGGCCAGCACGTTGACCGCGGTCGGGCTGATGCGGCAGTCGATCGGCCCAGCCATCAGCGTCAGGCTGGCCGGCGTGGCGGCGTTGCCGTCCTCGGACATCATGGCCACCGCGGCGAGCGCGGCAACGCACGGCTGGCAGACCGCCACCACGTTGGCGCCCGGCCCTATCGCTTCGAGAAAGGTGACGATGTGGTCGGTGTACTCGTCGAGGCCGAAGCAGCCTTCTTCGAGCGGCACGTCGCGGATGTTGTGCCAGTCGGTGACATGCACGTCGTGGTCGATGAGCAGGGTGCGCACCGTGTCGCGCAGCAGGGTCGCGAAGTGGCCGACATCGGCGCGACGACCAGCACCTTCGGCTGGGCCGGGCCGGCCGCCTTGCGGAAGCGGAGCAGGGTGGCGAAGGGCGTGACGAGCACCGCTTCCTCGGTCACTGGAATGGTCTCGCCGGCGACGGTGACGGCGTCGATCTGCCAGGCCGGCCGGCGGTGCGTCACCTCGGCCAGCTCCAGCACCTTGCAGGCCGCGGCGGCCTGGCGCTGCGCCGGATGGGTCGGACCGTCGTCGCCCGAGCCCAGAAAGGGCAGTGACAGCCGGGACAGCGTGCGTACGGGCCACATCAGGTCGCTGTGGGTCTGGTACGCGTGATACATCATGGGTGTGGACGCTTCATGGTTGTGCGCTGGCGCAGCAACTTGTGCGCCAGCGGCGATCGGACGCGGCGGATAGTGGCACAGCGATTGCGTCACAACCGTGCATGAGTGACACCGCAGCGCCCAGTCGGTCGAAAGCCGCAAAGAAGCCGGCCCCTGCCAAATTGGCCTCCAAATCGGCCACCAAACCGGCCGCCAAGGCGGCGGTAGCCAAGACCGCGCTGACGCTCAGCAGCAAGAACTACTCGTCCTGGTCGTTGCGCGGCTGGCTGCTCACCCGTTTTTCGGGCATCGACTTCACCGAGGTCATGGTCTCGCCGGACGACGCCGATGCGCGGAAAGAGCTTCTGTTGCTCGCCCCATCGATCCGCGGGCCCTGCCTGACCCACGAAGGCGCGAAGGTCTGGAACACCCTGGCGATCGCCCAGTACGTCGACGAAGTGCGCCCCGAAGCTGGCCTGATGCCCAGGGACCGCATCGCCCGCGCCCACTGCCGCTCGGTCAGCGGCGAGATGAATTCCGGCTTCGCCAATCTGCGCTCGGCGCTGCCGATGAACCTGAAGGCGCGCCACCCCGGCTACAAGATCTGGGCCGGCGCCCAGCCCGACATCGACCGCATCGTCGAGATCTGGACCGAGTGCCTCGCCACCTATGGCGGGCCGTGGCTGTTCGGGGTGCAGCGGACCATGGCCGACGCCATGTTCGCCCCGGTCGTGACGCGCTTTTTGACCTACGACGTGAAGTTGAACAAGCCCTGCTTCGGCTATTGCCAGACGGTGATGTCGATGCCGGAGATGAAGGAGTGGATCGCCGCGGCCAAGCTCGAGCCCGACGACATCGAAGAGCTCGACATGGACTTCTAGGCTCCGCGGACCGCGCTGCCTAGGCGGCCTTCGCCGCGGTGGGCCAAGGCGTCGGATCGGGCACTTCCGCCGGTGCAGGCATGTCGACGGTGCCGAAATCGGCCGGGCCGACGATCTCCAGGTACTCCATGTCGGGCGAGTAGTCGTAGAGGAAGTGCACGATCCCGGGGCGCTGATGCACGCAGTCGCCCGCCTCGACGAAAGTGTCCTTGTCCTCGTACATGAAGCGGGCCCAGCCCTTCAGCATGAGCACGATCTGAAATTCGGCCACGTGGCGGTGCCAGCCCGTGCCCCTCTCCGGTGCCTCGTTCGCCTTCACGAGATGCGCGATCACACGGCCGCCGGTGGCGTCCTTGGTGCCGAGGTCCTTGTAGAGAAAGAAGTCGCGCAGCCCGTCGCTGCGCCACGGCGTATCAGCAGGCTTGACGTGCGCGAACAGGGACTTTTCGAGGGTCTCGGTCGACATGGAGGCTCCGTCCGGGCGGTGGGGAAACCACCCCGGCACGCATAAGCCGTTCCAAGCGTGGGCTCAGCTTTCGTAGGCCGACATCGGCGGGCACGAGCACGACAGGTTGCGGTCGCCCCAGACGTTGTCGACGCGGCCGACCGGCGACCAGTATTTGCTGCCGCGCAAGCCGGGCAGGGGATAGGCCGCTTCCTCGCGCGTGTAGACGTGCGGCCATTCGGCGGCGAGCAGCGTCTCGGCCGTGTGCGGCGCGTGCTTTAGCGGGTTGTCCTCGCGCGGCCACTCGCCTTGCTCGACCTTGGCGATCTCGGCGCGGATCGTGATCATCGCCTCGCAGAAGCGGTCGAGCTCGGCCAGCGATTCGCTCTCGGTCGGCTCGACCATCAGCGTGCCGGCGACCGGAAAGCTCAGCGTCGGCGCGTGAAAGCCGTAGTCGATAAGGCGCTTGGCGACGTCTTCGGCGCTGATGCCCTGCGCGCCACCGGTTGCTTCCTTCAGCGGCCGCAGGTCGAGGATGCACTCGTGCGCCACGCCGCCGCCCTTGATGCCGGCGACATTGCCGCTGTAGTGCAACTCGTAGTGATCAGCCAGGCGCGCGGCGATGTAGTTGGCCGAGAGGATGGCGGTCTCGGTTGCACGCTGCAGGCCGTCGGCGCCCATCATGCGCATGTACATCCAGCTGATCGGCAGGACGGAGGCGTTACCGAGCGGAGCCGCCGAGACCGCGCCGACGCCGTACCCCGGATTGCCGCTTGCGGCATGGCCCGGCAGAAACGGAACAAGGTCCTGGACCACGCAGACCGGCCCGACGCCCGGGCCGCCACCGCCGTGCGGGATGCAGAAAGTCTTGTGCAGGTTCAGGTGGCT
>JANXWR010000124.1 GCA_025351025.1 Burkholderiales bacterium
CCAGCTCTCGCTCGCGGCGGTGACGGCGCGCATCGCCGAGGTCGCCGGCGTCTACGGCCTCGAGGTCGATCCGTTGCGGCCGGTGCACACGCTTTCGGTCGGCGAGCGCCAGCGGGTCGAGATCGTGCGCGCCCTGATGACCGCGCCCAAGCTGCTCATCCTCGACGAGCCCACGTCGGTGCTCACGCCGCAGGCGGTGCAGACGCTCTTCGTCACGCTGCGCAAGCTCGCCGAAGAAGGCTGCTCGATCCTCTACATCTCGCACAAGCTCGACGAGATCCGCGCCCTCTGCCACCACTGCACGGTGCTGCGCGGCGGCAAGGTCACCGGCGAGGTCGACCCGACGAAGGAAACGAATGCCAGCCTGTCGCGCTTGATGATCGGCGCCGAGCCGCCGCAGCTGCAGCACCGCGAGGCCCGCGCCGGCGGCGTCGTGCTCGAGGTGCGCGGCCTGTCGCTGGCCAAGGAGGACCCGTTCGGCACGACGCTCGAGGCCATCTCCTTCGACGTGCGCGGCGGCGAGGTGCTCGGCATCGCCGGCGTCTCGGGCAACGGCCAGCAGGAGCTGATGCGTGCGCTCTCCGGCGAAGACGTGCGTGCGCCCAAGGGAACGATCCGCCTCTTTGACCGAGACATCGCGCGCGAGCGGCCGAGCCGGCGTCGCCGCCAGGGCCTGCACTTCGTCCCCGAGGAGCGGCTCGGGCGCGGCGCCGTGCCGACGCTTTCGCTGGCGCAGAACACGCTGCTGACGCGCACCCACGCCGTCGGCCCGTCCGGCTGGATCCGCATCGGCGACGTCGCCGCGCTCGCCGAGGCGCTGATTCGCCGCTTCAACGTGCGGGCCGGCGGGCCGGGCTCGGCGGCGAAGAGCCTCTCGGGCGGCAACCTGCAGAAGTTCATCGTCGGCCGCGAGATCGATGCCGACCCGAAGCTGCTCATCGTCTCGCAGCCGACTTGGGGCGTCGACGTCGGCGCGGCGGCGCAGATCAGGGGCGAATTGCTGGCGCTGCGCGACAACGGCTGTGCCGTGCTCGTCGTCAGCGAGGAGCTCGACGAGCTGTTCGAGATCTGCGACCGTCTCGTCGTCATCGCCCAGGGCCGGGTGTCGCCGGCGGTGAAGACTTCCGAGGCGTCGATCGAGATGATCGGCGAGTGGATGAGCGGCCTCTGGAAGAAGAGCCCTCACCCCGGCCCTCTCCCGCAGGCGGGCGAGGGAGGAAGGCAGGCCCATGCTGCGGCTTGAGGCGCGTCCCGAGCCGTCGCGGGCGATGTCGATCGCCTCGCCGCTGATCGCCCTGGCGATCACGGTGGTCATCGGCACCTTTCTGTTCGTGCTGCTTGGCAAGGACCCGTTGCGCGGGCTCGCCGTCTTCTTCGTCGAGCCCGTGAAGAGCGTCTACGCGCTCACCGAGCTGGCGATGAAGGCGACCCCGCTGCTGCTCATCGCCCTCGGCCTGGCGGTGTGCTTCCGCTCCAACGTCTGGAACATCGGCGCCGAAGGGCAGTTCATCGTCGGCGCGATTGCCGCCAGCGGCGTCGCGATGATGGCGACGAAGACGACCGGCGTCTGGTTCTTCCTGCCGGTGCTGGCCGGCGGCGTGCTCGGCGGCATGCTCTGGGCGGCGATCGTCGCCTTCCTGCGCGACCGCTTCAACGCCAACGAGATCCTGGTCAGCCTGATGCTCGTCTACGTTGCCGAGCAGGTGCTCAACTACTTCGTCTACGGGCCGTGGAAGGATCCGGCCGGCTACAACTTCCCGCAGACGATCACCTTTCTGAAATCGACGCAGGTGCCGCGCCTCTTCCCCGGCTACCGCGTCAACGTCGGCGCGATCGGCGCGCTTGTCGCCGTCGTCGCGTTCTGGGTCCTCCTGTTTCGCACCTACGCCGGATTCCAGCTGCAGGTCGGCGGGCTCGCGCCGGCGGCGGCGCGCTATGCGGGCTTCTCCTCGCGCAGCGCCTTGTGGACGGCGCTGCTGCTTTCGGGTGGCATGGCCGGCCTCGCCGGCGGGCTCGAGGTGGCGGGGCCGCTCGGCCAGCTCACGCCGCACGTGCCGGCGGGCTACGGCTTCGCGGCGATCATCGTCGCCTTCGTCGGGCGGCTGCATCCGCTCGGCATCGTCTTCTCGGCGATCCTGATGAGCATGTTCTACATCGGCGGCGAGCTGGCGCAGTCGCGGCTCGGCCTGCCGAAGTCGCTGACCGGCGTGTTCCAGGGACTGCTGCTCTTCACGCTGCTCGCCTGCGACACGCTGATCGCTTACCGCATCCGCTGGAAGTCGGCGCGCAGCGGCGCACCCACGGCGCCGGCCGTGGCGACGCGGCTGGACGATGCGCCGCTCAATCCCGTCGTCGCATCCACGACCTTGCCGGCGCGGGAGGGCGCGTGATGGACCAGTTCGCCTTGCTCATCGCCGCCACGCTCAACTCGGGCACGGTGCTCGCCTTCGCCTCGCTCGGCCTGCTCATCAACGAGCGTGCCGGCATCGTCAACCTCGGCGCCGAGGGCATGATGCTGGTCGCCGCCGTCGCCGGCTTCGCAGTCGCCGTGCACACCGGCAACGAGTGGCTGGCCTTCGGCGCCGGTGCCGTCGCCGGCGCGGTGCTGGCCGCGGCCTTCGGCGTGCTCGTCATCTGGCTCAATACCAACCAGTACGCGACGGGGCTGGCGCTCAGCCTCTTCGGCACCGGCTTCTCGGCCTTTGCCGGCATTCGCTACACGCAGGAAAAGCTTGGCGAGCGCACGAACTTCGAGATTCCCGGCTTGGCCGATGTGCCCTTCTTCGGCCCGGCGTTCTTTCGCCAGCATCCGATGGTCTACATCGCCATCGCCCTGACCATCGCCATCGCCTGGTTCCTCTACCGCTCGCGCGCCGGCCTGGTGCTGCGCGCGGTCGGCGAGTCGCCCGAATCGGCGCACGCGCTCGGCTATCCGGTGCGCCGCATCAGGCTGCTCGCGGTAATCTTCGGCGGCGCGCTCTGCGGCGTCGCCGGCGCCTACATCTCGGTCGTCTACACCCATCTGTGGGTCGAGGGGATGATCGCCGGCAAGGGCTGGATCGCGCTGGCGCTCACGACCTTCGCGACCTGGCGGCCGGCGCGCGTGCTGCTCGGCGCCTACCTGTTCGGCGGCGTGACGATGTTGCAGTTCCAGCTGCAGGGCGAAGGCGTGCAGATCTCGAGCCAGTTCCTTACCATGCTGCCCTACCTGGCGACGATCCTCGTTCTCGTTCTCATCTCGAGAAATGCCTCGTTCATCCGCGTCAACATGCCGGCCTCGATCGGCAAGCCGTTCTTTCCCGGTTAGTTCTCGCCTTCGCCTTCCTTGATAATTCCCGCTTCGCCGCCGCGCGGAGCCCCTTCGTCACCGGCCACTCATCCACTGGAGCCACCATGAATCGACTCTCGAAAAGATCGCTCGTCAAACTCGTCGGCTGGGGCTCGCTCGCCGTGCTCGCCTCGCTTGCGGGCTGCAGCAAGGAAGAGAAGACGACGACCACGACGACGCCCGACGCGACGACGACCACCACCACGACGACGACGACGACGATGGCCGCGTCTTCGCCGATGACCGCGGCCAGCGGGCCGCTGAAGATCGCCTTCGCCTACGTCGGCCCGGTCGGCGACGGCGGCTGGACGTTTGCGCACGACAATGCGAGAAAAGCGCTCGAGAAGGAGCTTGGCGACAAGATCCAGACCTCCTTCGTCGAGAAGGTGCCCGAAGCGGCCGACGCCGAACGCGTATTCCGCGACATGGCCGGCCAGGGCAATACGCTGATCTTCGGCACGACCTTCGGCTACATGGAGCCGATGCTCAAGGTCGCGACCGACCTGAAGGACGTGAAGTTCGAGCACGCCACCGGCTACAAGACGGCGCCGAACATGAGCGTCTACGACAGCCGCACCTATGAAGGAGCGTACATGGCCGGTGTCATCGCCGGCGGCATGACGAAGACGAACACGCTCGGCGTCGTCGGCTCGATCCCGATTCCCGAGGTGATCCGCAACATCAACAGCTTCACGCTCGGCGCGCAGTCGGTGAACCCGAAGATCAAGACCAAGGTCGTCTGGGTCAACGAGTGGTTCAACCCGCCCAAGGAAACCGAAGCCGCGCAGTCGCTCATCAACGGCGGCGCCGACGTGCTGATGCAGAACACCGACTCGTCGGCGGTGCTGCAGACCGCGGGCAAGGCCGGCAAGTACGCCTTCGGCTGGGACAGCGACATGACCGCCTACGCGCCGAACGCGCACCTCGCCTCGTCGGTCATCAACTGGGCGCCCTACTACATCAAGACCACGAAAGACGTGCTCGCCGGCACCTGGAAGGGCGACCAGCATTCCTGGTGGGGCGTCAGGGAAGGCGCGATCGACATCGTCTCGATCTCCGACAAGGTGCCGGCCGACATCAAGGCCAAGGTCGACAGCGTCAAGGCCGGCCTGAAGGACGGCAGCTTCGTCATCTGGAAGGGCCCGATCACGAGCAACGACGGCAAGGAAGTCGTGGCCGCCGGTACGAACGCCGACGACAAGTTCATGGGTGGCATCAACTTCTTCGTCAAGGGCGTGGAAGGCAAGGTACCGGGCGGCGACAAGAAGTGACTTGCGCCTGCGGGCGCAAGTCATCCTGAACGAAGTGAAGGATCTCGACTTCGGCGGCATTTCGCGCGCGCGGCTCTTCGAGCTGCTGCGCGCGATGCCGAAGGCCGAGTTGCACATCCACATCGAGGGCTCGCTCGAGCCCGAGCTGATCTTCGCGCTGGCGAAGAAGAACGGCACAGCACTCGCCTACCCGAGCGTCGAGGCGCTGCGCGCCGCCTACGCCTTCACCGATCTGCAGAGCTTTCTCGACATCTACTACGCCGGCGCCAGCGTGCTGCTGGACGAAAGCGACTTCGAGGCGATGGCGATGGCCTACTTTCGCCGCGCCCACGCCGACAACGTCGTCCACGCCGAGCTGTTTTTCGACCCGCAGACGCATACCGAGCGCGGTGTGCCGATGGGTGTCGTCATCGGTGGCCTGGCGAGCGCATGCGAGCGGGCCGGGCGCGAGCTCGGCGTGTCGAGCTCGCTCATCCTCTGCTTCCTGCGCCACCTGAGCGAGGAAGACGCGCTGCAGACGCTGCACGACGCGCTGCCCTATCGCCAGTCGCTCATCGGAGTCGGCCTCGACAGCAGCGAACGCGGCCATCCGCCGGAAAAGTTCGCGCACGTCTTCGACGAGGCCGGCAAGCTCGGTCTGCATCGCGTCGCCCACGCCGGCGAGGAAGGGCCGCCGGCCTACATCGTCAGCGCCCTCGACGTGCTGCATGTCGAGCGCATCGACCACGGCGTGCGCTGCCTCGAAGACCTAGGCCTGGTGCGGCGGCT
>JANXWR010000159.1 GCA_025351025.1 Burkholderiales bacterium
TCTCAGTGCGGGAAAGGCCAAAGCCGAAGCTTTTCCTTGGCCGTCGACCAGAGGCGCGCCAGCCCGTGCGGCTCGACGACGAGAAAGAAGACGATGAGCGAGCCGAAGATCATGAACTCGAGGTGCGTGGCGACCGTCACCGACATCGTCACGCCGAGCAGTCGTGGCACCGAGTTCAGCAGGAAGGGCAGGATGACGATGAACGCGGCACCGAGAAAGCTGCCCATGATCGAACCGAGGCCGCCGATGATGACCATGAACAGCAGCTGGAACGAGCGGTCGATCGAGAAGGCGGCCGGCTCCCACGAGCCGAGGTAGACGAAGCCCCAGAGCGCGCCGGCGACGCCGACGATGAACGAGCTCACGGCGAACGCGGTCAGCTTGGCATAGACAGGACGGATGCCGATCACGGCCGCGGCGACGTCCATGTCGCGGATCGCCATCCACTCCCGGCCGATGTGGCCGCGCACCAGGTTCTTGGCGAGCAGTGCGAACACGCACAGGAAGAGCAGGCAGAACAGGTACTTCCGAGCCGGCGACTCGATGCTGATGCCGGCGACGCTCAGGCTGGCGACGCTGACCGCGCCCGAGCTCGAGTTGTTGGTGAAGAAGGGGATGCGGAGGAACGCCCAGTCGAGGAAGAACTGCGCCGCCAGAGTGGCGACGGCGAGGTAAAGGCCCTTGATGCGCAGCGACGGAATGCCGAACAGCACGCCGACCAGCGTCGATGTCAGGCCGCCGAGCAGGATCGCCGCGATGAACGGCATGCCGTCGACGCGGACCATGAAGTTGTAGGTGGCGTAGGCGCCGACCGCCATGAAGGCGCCGGTGCCGAGCGAGATCTGGCCACAGTAGCCGACCAGGATGTTGAGGCCGAGCGCGGCGAGCGCGAGGATCAGGAACGGGATCAGGATCGCCTGGAACAGGTAGTCGTCGGCGAGCAGCGGCACCGCGACGAAGACGAAGGCGATGAAGAGGGCCACCGCGATCCGATCCTGGCGGATTGGGAAGATCTGCTGGTCGGACCGATAGCTCGTCTTGAACTGGCCATTCTCGCGATAGAACATGGCGAGCCCTAAACGCGGTCGATGATCTTCTCGCCGAACAGGCCCTGCGGCCTGACGAGAAGAAAGACGAGCGCCAGGACATAGGCGAACCAGATCTCGATGCCGCCGCCCAGCTTCGGGCCGAGGTAGATCTCGGAAAGTTTTTCGCCGACGCCGATCAGGAGGCCGCCGATGATGGCGCCGGGGATAGAGGTCAACCCGCCGAGGATCACGACCGGCAGCGCCTTCAGCGCCACCAGCGAGAGCGAGAACTGCACGCCGAGCTTGCTGCCCCAGATGACGCCGGCGACGAGGGCGACGATGCCGGCGACCGACCAGACGATGACCCAGATCCGGTCGAGCGGAATGCCGATCGACTGCGCCGCCTGGTGGTCGTCGGCGACGGCGCGCAGGGCCCGTCCGGTGGCTGTCTTCTGGAAGAACAGCGACAGCAGGCCGACCAGCACTGCGGCGATCAACGCCGCCGCCAGGTCCTCCTGATTGACGAGGATGCCGCCATCGAAGGTCTTCTCGAACAGGAACATCGGGTCCTTCGGCAGGCCGATGTCGATCTTGTAGATGCTGTTGCCGAACAGCGCCTGTCCGGTGCCCTCCAGAAAGTAGGTGATGCCGAGCGTGGCCATCAGCAGGGTGATGCCTTCCTGGTTGACGAGCTTGCCGAGCACCAGCTTCTGGATCAGCCAGGCCAGGACGATCATCACCAGGGCTGCGCCGACGAAGGCGAGCGCGTTGGCGATGAATTTGTTGTGCAAGCCCGTGAGCTGCGGGATCCACTCGGCGAAGCGGGCCATCGCCAGGGCTGCGAACAGCACCATCGCGCCCTGCGCGAAATTGAAGACGCCCGAGGCCTTGTAGATGAGCACGAAGCCGAGCGCGATCAGCGAATACAACATGCCGACCATCAGGCCGCCGAGCAGGGTCTCGAGAAAGGGACCCATGTCAGCGCCCGC
>JANXWR010000168.1 GCA_025351025.1 Burkholderiales bacterium
CACGCCGCGCTCGGCGAGCTGGGCGCGGCGGGCGCGATAGACCTCGATCTCGTGCGGCCCTAGCACCCGCTCGGCGAACCGTTCGCCGCGTCGCGACAGTACGCCAGCGATGCGCCGCACGTCGCAGATGTCGGTACCGACACCGTAGATCATCGGCGTCTCATCGCGTCGTGGCGCGGCCGAGCGCGGCCACGTAGGCGCGCACCGCGCTGGCCATGCCGAGCTCGAGCGCATCGGCGACGAAGGCGTGGCCGATCGAGACCTCGAGCACACCGGGCACGGCAGCGACGAAGTCGCCCAGGTTGGCGAGGTTGAGGTCGTGGCCGGCGTTGACGCCGAGGCCTTCCACCTGCGCCGCGCGGGCGGCCGCGGCGAACGCGGCCAGCGAGCGCGCCTGATCCTCGCTGCCGTGGGCGAGCGCGTAGGGCTCGGTATAGAGCTCGACCCGATCGGCGCCGACGGCGCGTGCGGCGGACATCGCCGCCGGGTCGGCGTCCATGAAGAGACTGACGCGAACGCCCAGCGCCCGCGCTTCGGCAATCAACGGCGACAGCCGCTCGCCGTCGCGGGCCAGGTCCCAGCCGTGGTCGGAGGTCGACTGCTCGGCGCTGTCGGGGACGAAGGTGCATTGCTGCGGCTTGGCCTCGCGCACGATCTCCATCAGGTTGTGGAAGGGATTGCCTTCGATGTTGAACTCGGCCTGCGGCCAGTCCTCCAGCATCGCCGCCAGCTCGAACACGTCGTGGCGGCGGATGTGCCGCTCGTCGGGGCGCGGATGAACGGTGATGCCGTGCGCGCCGGCATCGAGTGCGATCCGCGAGAGCCCGACGACGCTCGGGATGGGCAGCGGACGCTGGTTGCGCAGCAAGGCGATCTTGTTGACGTTGACCGACAGCACCGTGCCGCGGCTGCGCGCGTCGAGGCCGGTCGTGACCAATGGGTTCATGAGGGTTTCACGCGGGCGACGGCGTCAGGGCTTGGGCGTCGATCATGACCTGTCGCGTGCGCAAGCGGTCCGTACCCAGATGATAGGCAAGCTGCGCGCGCAGGATCGGGCGCAGCTCGGCGAGCGACCGCGAGGTGATGCGCTGCAAGGCCGCGAGGTCGTCGCCGGCGAGCGCGAACTGCAGCGCCGCCAGCGTCGCGCCGCCGATGGTGGCGTCGGTGGCGCCGCCCGCGGCGACGACGCCGGCGTCGGCCAGCACGCGATAGCGCTCGTCGGCGCCGACCGGTCGGCGCGTCGCCGTCTCGATGCCGAGGTCGGGCAGGAGGCCGATCTCCTTGAGCAGCACGATCTCGAAGGCCCGTAGCGCCGCCTGGCCGCCGGCCTCGCCGGCTTCGCCGAGCGCCGCGACGGTGGCGGCGTAAGCGTCGAAAAGCGCCGGATGGGGGTCGTGGCGGGCGACCAACTTCATGAGCAGTTCGTTGACGTAGAAGCCGCTGAAGAGCGAGGCGCCGGTCAGCATCGCCGCACCGCCGATCCAATCGGCGCCGCGCAGGTTCTGCACCTCGCGCGCGTCTTCGCCGGTGGCCTGGCGGCCGAGCGTGATCTGGATGCGCTGGAACGGCAAGAGGACGCTGCGCAGTTGCGAGAACGGCCGCTTGGCACCCTTGGCGGCAACGGCGACGCGCCCCTGCTCGCGCGTGAAGAGGTCGAGGATCAGGCTCGACTCGCTCCAGTCGTAGCGGTGCAGCACGAAGGCGGTGAGGGGCGCGTTGCGCACGGATCGGGAGGCCACGCCCGATGCTAGGGCCTCTTCACGCATTGGCGTGAAGACGCCTAGTCGTAGCCGTAGGAGCGCAGGTGGGCTTCGTCGTCGGCCCAGCCGCTGCGCACCTTGACCCAGAGCTCGAGAAAGACCTTGGCGTCGAGCAGGTGCTCGAGCTCATGGCGCGCCTCGGTGCCGATCCGCTTCAACCGCTCGCCGCCGCTGCCGATGATCATCGCCGTGTGCGGCTCGCGCTCGACGACGATCGAGGCGGCGATGCGGCGCAGGCGCCCTTCTTCCTCGTACTTGTCGATGACGACGGTGGAGGTATAGGGCAGCTCGTCGCCGGTCAGACGGAACAACTTCTCGCGCACGATCTCGGCGGCGAGAAAACGGTCGCTGCGGTCGGTCAGCGCGTCTTCGCCGTGCAGCCATTCCTGCTCGGGCAGGTAGGGAGCGACGATCGCCAGCAGCCGCTCGACATCCGCTGCGCGCGTGGCCGAGAGCGGCACGAACTCCGCGAACGCGTGCTTGGCCTGCATCGCCTGCAGCCAGGGCGCGAGGTCGGCGCGACGGGCGATGGTGTCGAGCTTGTTGGCGATCAGGAGGGCTGGCTTGCCGGGCGGCAGCAGGGCGAGCACGGCCTCGTCCTCCTTGTTGAAACGCTTCGCCTCGACCACGAACAGCACGACGTCGACGTCGGAAAGCGTGCTTGTAACGGCGCGGTTGAGCGAGCGATTGATGGCCGCGGCGTGCCGCGTCTGGAAGCCCGGCGTATCGACGAACACGAACTGCGACTCGGCCAGAGTACGCACGCCGGTGATGCGATGGCGCGTCGTCTGCGCCTTGTTCGAGGTGATGCTGATCTTCTGGCCGACGAGCGCGTTCAGCAGCGTCGATTTGCCGACGTTGGGCCGGCCGACGATGGCGACGAGCCCGCAGCGCTTTGAAGAAGGCGGGGCATCGGAACGGCCGGCCGCGCGCCGGGCCGCCCCAAGCCCGGCCGCGCCCCCTCGGGGGGCAGCGTCCGAAGGGAGCGTGGGGGCCTCGTCCTTCATCAGGACCGCAGCGGGCTTCCGGGTTCGTCGCTGGCGCTCAGGGCGTCGAGCATGCGGCGTGCCGCCTCCTGCTCGGCGGCACGGCGCGATTTGCCCTCGCCGGACTCGCGCAGGCTCAGCGCAGGCACGGCGCACTCGACCTCGAAGGTCTGGGCGTGGGCCTGGCCGCGCGTGGCGATGATGCGATAGGTCGGCACCGGCAGCCGCCGCGCCTGCAGCCACTCCTGCAACTCGGTCTTGGCGTCCTTGGTCCAGCTCGAGACGTCGGTGGTCTCGATGATCTCGGCAAAGAGGCTTTGCACCAGCGAGAGCGCCGCGGCAAAACCGCCGTCCTGGAAGGTGGCTCCGATCAGCGCCTCGAGGGCGTCGGCGAGGATCGACGCGCGCAGCGCGCCGCCGCCGCGCGCCTCGCCCTCGCCCAGGCGCAGCAGCTCGGGCAGGCCGAGCTGGAGCGCGGCGCGGTGCAGGCTGTCCTCGCGCACGAGATGGGCGCGAACGCGGGTCAAGTCGCCTTCGTCGGAGTCGCCCAGGCGGTCGAAGAGAAGGCTCGAGACGACCAGGCTCAGGACCGCGTCGCCCAGGAACTCGAGGCGCTCGTTATGGTCGGTGCCGAAGCTGCGGTGGGTCAAAGCCCTTTGCAGGAGGCCGGGGTCGGCGAAGCGGTGTCCGATGCGCTGCTGAAGAACGACGAGGCGGGAATCCATGCGGGAGATCGAGGAGACGGGGCGCCCTAGTTCGAGGTCGAGCGGCCTTCGAACTTGATGAGAATGTAGACAGGCTTCAAGAGTTCCACCTCCTTGTCGTAGGCGAAGCTGACGACGATCTTGTCGTTCTCCTTGGTGATGCTCAGGTCCTTGCCCGAGATCGAGGAAATCGAGTACTCGATGTCCTTTTGCCGCTCGAACGCGGCGCGAATCTCCGGCACGGTCGAGCCTTCGGTCGTGATCTTGTTGATCGTCCGCTTGATCGTGAAGTATTCGTTGAGGGTCGGCAGGACGCGCATGCCGACGAGCGCGAAGAAGCCGACGACAATGGCCCAGAACAGCAGGCCGAAGAGCGTGAGACCGCGTTGGCCACGCTTGCTGCGTACTCCGCTGTTCATCCGCTCTCCTTGACTTACCGGAACGACCCGATGCGCTTCAGGTCTCCGAAATTCATCCAGACGAAGAAGGCCTTGCCGACGATGTTCTCGTCCGGCACGAAACCCCAGTAGCGCGAGTCCTGGGAGTTGTCCCGGTTGTCGCCCATCATGAAGTAGTTGCCCGCAGGGACCTTGCACGTCACACCCTCGGCACTGTACTGGCAGTTTTCGTGGAACGGAAACTGATGACTCTCCTGGGTCCCGAAAAAAGGCGTCGATTGAGGATTAATGAGGATGCGGTGCTGCACCGAGCCGAGCTGCTCGGTGAACTCCTTCTCGTAACGACGTGTGTCGTCGTCGTAGAACTCCCCCATCGGCTTCTGCTCGGCGACCTTGCCGTTGACGAACAGCTGCTGGCCGCGGAACGAGATCTCGTCGCCGGGCCCGCCGACGACGCGCTTGAGGTAGTCGGTGGTCGGATCCAGCGGGTAGCGAAACACCATCACGTCGCCGCGCTGCGGATCGTCGAGCTGAACGATCTTGCGGTTGATCACCGGCAGGCGGACGCCATAGTGGAACTTGTTGACCAGGATCAGGTCGCCGACGAGCAGGGTCGGCTTCATCGATCCCGACGGGATCTTGAACGGCTCGAACAGGAACGAGCGGAGCAGGAAGACGGCCAGGATCACGGGGAAGAGGCCCGCCGTCCAGTCCAGCCACCAGGGCTGCATGAGCAAGGCCTGGCGCGTCTCGTCCGAGTTGTCGTCGACGCGCGTGATGCCCTGGCGCGCCAGCTGCTCACGGCGCGCCGCGTCCTGCGCCTCGAAGGCGACGACGGCGCGGCGCCGCTGCGGCGCGAAATGGAAGCGCTCGGCCAGCCAGTAGCCGAAGGTGACCAGGCTCAGGACGAAAAGCAGCAACGAAAAATTGCCCGACCACTTGTTGAAGTACCAGCCGGCCGCGAACACGGCGAGGCAGGAATACAGCAAACCGGTGAGTACACCCATCAGTCGTCCACTTGGAGAATGGCCAGGAAGGCTTCCTGCGGCACCTCGACGGAGCCGATCTGCTTCATGCG
>JANXWR010000174.1 GCA_025351025.1 Burkholderiales bacterium
GCCGAGATATTCGGCGCCCTGCACGACTGCGGCGACGCCGCCGCTGGCGACGATGCGAACGTGCTCCGGCCGCACCCCGAGCTTGAGATCGGGCCGGCCCGGCGCGGCGACGATGTTCATCGGCGGCGTGCCGATGAAGCGCGCCGCGAATACCGAGGCCGGGCGCGCATAGAGCTCGGCCGGCGGCGCGTCCTGCTCGATCCGGCCGGCGTTGAGGAGCACGACCTGGTCGGCCATGCTCATCGCCTCGGTCTGGTCGTGCGTGACGTAGACCATCGTCATGCCGAGCTTTTGCTGCACGGTGCGGATCTCGCGGCGCATCTCCTGGCGCAGCTGCGCGTCGAGGTTGGAGAGCGGCTCGTCCATCAGGCAGAGCTTGGTCTCGGCGATGATGGCGCGGCCGAGCGCGACCCGCTGCTGCTGGCCGCCCGAGAGCTGCGAGGGCTTGCGCTCGAGCAGCGCGCCGAGCCCGAGCAGCTCGGCCACGCGCGCGAGGCGTCGCGCATGGTCGGCGGCCGGCTCGTGCCGCACCTTGACGCCGAACAGGATGTTCTCGCTCACGCTCAGGTGCGGGAAAAGCGCGTACGACTGGAACACCATCGAGATGCGGCGCGCCGCCGGCACCACGGCGGTGACGTCGCGCCCGTCGATCAGGATCCGGCCTTCGGACGGCGCGTCGAGACCGGCGATCATGCGCAACGTCGTCGACTTGCCGCAGCCGGAAGGCCCGAGCAGGACGACGAGCTTGCCCGAAGGCGTGGCGAAGCTCGCACGGTCGACCGCCTTCGCGGTTCCCCAGTGCTTGCTGACGCCCTCGAGGCGGAGCGTGCTCACTGGTGCACCCTAAGGCCCACGGCCGGTCCCACCGGGCGGGAACGAGCCTCTTCGGGCGGCCGAGCGAGGTCTCATGGCTCCGGCTCGTGCATCGCCATAGTTTCCCTGCCGACCCCGCCGAAATGCAGCCGGGAGAACCCCATTGCCGCGAGCGGTTCGCGCCTGGCCTCGCCCGGCTTACCGCGCCGCTTCCGGCAAGACGAGATGCCCTGGCGCAAGGCCGGCACGACGCCGCTCGTGCATCGCCTCGTAGAGCCGGTCGAGGTCGCGCGCGAAGCCGGCAGCGTCGGACAAGGGCGCGCGTGGCAAGACCTGTCGAGCTGCCGGCGCAGCGACCTGAGTCGCTCGCGATCGGTGGTCGCAGTGCCAGCGCCATCGCTTCGTAGCCGGCGACGTCGGGCGTGACGAGCGCGTTCAGGCCGACCGCGCGACACAGGCTCGCGGCGACGCGCGACGGGAAGGTCTCGCCGGCGCCGGTCAGCACCGGCAGGCCGGCCCAAGGCGTCGCTGGCCGTCGTGTGCGCGCCGTAGTGCAGCGTGTCGATGAACAGGTCGGCGAGCTGATGCCGAGCCATATGCGCCTCGCGGTCCGTGCGCGGCGCGAAGACGACGCGATCCGCGGCGACGCCGCGGCGCACGGCTTCGCCGCGCAGGTTGTTCGCAGCCGCGGCGTTGGCTTCGATCAGCCAGAGCACGCTGCCCGGCACCTGGGCGATCAGGTGCATCCAGACGTCGAAGACCACGGGCGTGATCTTGTAGCTGTTGTTGAACGAGCAGAAGAGGAAGCCCGCTTCGGGCAGGCCAGCGTCGCGCCGCTGCTACGACGCGGGCGCGATCGGCTGCCACGACGCGTTCGCCTGATAGCTGTGCGGCGACGCTGCGGTCGTAGAAGGCGATCGCCGTCGCGATGTCGCCGCCATGGGTGGCGGTGTCGCCGCGCGCGAACGACACGGACGCGAGCAGGCTTCATCGTGCCCGCTTCGGGCGATGGCGCCCGAGCCAGCATCTCGAGCATCGCCTTCGCTTCGACGAGGCGGCCCTGACGGGCCAGCGCGAGCGCATGCTCGGCGGATGCGCCGGCGCGGTTCGCGCGAGGACCGGCGGGCGGATCGGCGCGTCGCATGATCCCTCCTCGTGAGCGCGACTTCATGGCGGGCGCAACGACCGCCTGTGAGGATGCTGACAGAATTTCGACACTGCGGCCGCGCCGCACGAGGAGACATCGGCGATGAGCATCGACACATCGGCACGGGCCCTGCGGCTGGCCGTGCGCATGGCGACTGTGATCGGCGCGAGCCTCGCGGCAGGCGCCGCGCTGGCCTGGAGCAACCATGCGCTCTGCACCTGGCCGGCGCTCTCGGTGCTGCCGGAGTTGACGAGCCGCGCGCCGGTCAAAGTCGAGCCGCTGTCGGTCTTCATCGCCGCCGATCCGGCCGGCCTGGCCGCCCTGCTGCGCGACGAGGAGGCCTGGGCGCGCGCTCAAGTGCCGGCCTATCCGGCGCGCCCCGACGCGCTCGCCTTCCCGCCCGAGACTGCGCCCGAGGCACAGCTCGTCGCCCGATTCCTGCGTGCCGTGCGCGTCAATCCGGCGTCGCGGCTGGCGCTCTATCTGCAGCTGCCCCCGGGCACGCCGGCGGCCGGCCGGCCGACCTTGACGCACGACGACGTGACGACGATGAAGACCGACGAGGCGGCCCGCCTCAACACCTTCATCGCATTGCGTCCCGGCGATCTCGTGCCGCCGATCGACGTCGTCGCCAGCGCCACCGACGAGCCCGACTACGGCCTCGACTTCGGCCTCTGGGAAAACAGCGGCACGGCGCACGGCGCGGGCTACGGCTTCGGCAAGCAGCCCTTCGGCAACCCGACGGTCGAGTGGTCGAGCCAGGGGCCGCTGCACCTCGGCTACTTTCACGAGGCGGCGATCGTCTACAAGGCGGCGCCCTTCCTGCTGCGCGCCTATCCGGAGTACCGCATCCATCTGTGGCGATCGCTCGCCGCCTTCGCCTTGCGCAAGGGCCACGACTACTGGGCCTGGCGCTTCACCGGCTGGGGCATGCACTACCTGCAGGACCTGACGCAGCCCTACCACGCGCGCGTGCTGCCCGGCGTCGCCGTGACGCGCATGCTCTGGATCAACACGCTCGACATCGTCGGCCTGCACGGCGCGAAGAACGACGCGGTGCAGCTCGTCACCAACCGCCACTTCGCGCTCGAGAACTTCGAGCGCTACTGGATGCGCGCCGCCTATGCCGACCGGAGCAGCGCCGACGTCGGCATCGATGCCCTGCGCGACACCCGCCTCGACGCCAGCGCGGTCTACGACGACGACTGGCCGCGCCGGGTCATCTCGCAACGCGCTCACGACGCGTCCGACGCCATCGACGCCGCCCTCGTCGCATCGCTGCAACCGAAGTACGTATCCGATCCGGGCTATGTCTTCGGTGTCACGCAGACCGGCGTCGACATCCATGCCGAGCTGGGCGCGAGCTCGCCGGCGGCACTCGCGTCCTTGCAGCGCGCCATCGCGCCCTTGCTCGGCAACCTGGGCACGACCTCGCGGGCGTTCGTGCGCGGCGTCATCGCCGCGAGTCGCTAGCGCCGCGTCGAGCGGCCGTAGCGCCGCTCAGTAGCCCAGCGCCGCAAGCTTGTCTTTCCAGAAGGCCGGCGGCGGCACTTCGCCTAAGCCGGCGCGAACGTCGTCTTCCATGTGCTCGCGCCGCCCTGTCCCAGGAATGGCGCAGGTGACCGCCGGATGGCTGAGCACGAACTTGAGCAGCAGCTGCGCCCAGCTGGTGCAACCGATTTCGGCGGCCCACGCCGGCAGCGGCGTATTCGCCAGGCGGCGCATCAATCCGCCGCCGCCGAACGGCCGGTTGACGATCACGGCGACGCCGCGCTCGGCCGCCAGCGGCAGCACCCGGCGCTCGGCCTCGCGCTCGTCGAGGGCGTAGTTGATCTGCAGGAAGTCGAGTGGCTCGGCGCGCAGCACCGCCTCGACCTCGGCATAGGCCGACGAGGTGTAGTGCGTGATGCCCAGGTAGCGGATCCGGCCCCGCTCCTTCCAGCCGTGCAGGGTGACGAGGTGCGCCCGCCAGTCGACGAGGTTGTGGATCTGCATGAGATCGATGCGCTCGCTGCGCAGCAGCCGCATCGAGGCTTCCATCTGGCGCATGCCTTCGGCCTTGCCGCGCGTCCAGACCTTGGTGGCGATGAAGGCGTCGTCGCGACGACCGTTCGCGGCCAGCAGCTCGCCGATCGTCTCCTCGGCGCGGCCGTACATCGGCGAGCTGTCGAACACCTTGCCGCCGGCGTCGAACAGCGCCTCGACGACGCCGGGCAGCGCCGCGTAGGCCGCGCTGCCCGGGGCCTGGTCAAAGCCCACGTAGGTGCCGACGCCGATCACCGGCAGCGCTTCGCCGCTCGAGGGGATGGGGCGCGTGTTCATCGTCTGTGAAGCGAGCCTGGTACTGCGTCGACTGGCATTGTTCCGGTCTCCTGTGCTCGCGTCCGCAGCCGCCTGGATCCTGCGGTCCATGCTACGTGCGCGCCACGAGCCCTGTCACGGTCGAGGCTAGCACCCTAGAATGAGCCTGACGCCGGTACGACGGGGCACGACACCCGCTCGACCGCGTTGCCGCCCAGAGGGACGGGCCTTCCGGCTCGCAGAGGTCGGGGCCGGCCGGAGGATCGATGCACTGTGTCTCGTGTCAGCATGACAACCTTCCCGAGGCCCGCTTCTGCGGTGCCTGCGGCAAGACCTTGTCGCTGGTCTGCGAGGCCTGTGCCCACGCCAACCCGCCGGCCAACCGCTACTGCGATGCCTGCGGCACGGCGCTGAAGGGGCGGGCGGCGGAGCAGCCGCGGTCGTATACGCCGGCGCACCTGGCGCAGAAGATCCTGACCACGCGATCCGCGCTCGAAGGCGAGCGCAAGCAGGTCACGGTGCTGTTCTGCGACCTGGCCAATTCCACCGAGCTGGCGCAACGCCTGGGCGCCGAGGCGATGCACGACACGCTCAACGCCTTCTTCGAGCTGGCGATGGCCGAGGTGCACCGCGTCGAGGGCACGATCAACCAGTTCCTCGGCGACGGCTTCATGGCCCTCTTCGGCGCGCCGCTGGCGCACGAGGACCACGTGCGCCGCGCGCTGCACTGCACGCTGGCCATCCGCCAGCGCCTGCAAGAGGCCGCCGTCGACACGAAGGCGCTGCTCGCGCCGGTGGGTGTACGCATGGGCCTGAACACCGGCTCGGTGGTGGTGGGGCGCATCGGCGACAACCTGCGCATGGACTACACCGCCGTCGGCGACACCACGAACATCGCGGCGCGGCTGCAGCAGCGCGCCGAGCCGGGCGGCATCTGCGTCAGCGAGGCGGTGCGCGCCGAAGGCCAAGCCTACTTCGAGTTCAGCGCGCTCGGCCCGCAGCTGCTCAAGGGCATCGCCCGGAAGGTCGAGCTGTTCGAGCTGGTGCGGGCGCGGGCCCGCGACGACGCCGCGTCGCAGCAGCGTGAGCTCGGCAACCTCGGCAACCTCGGGATCTCATCGCCGCTGGTCGGTCGCGACGCCGAGCTGACGGTGGTGAAGGCGGCACTGCATGCGCTGCAGGGCGGTCGCGGCGGCATCCTCGTGCTGCAGGGCGAGCCCGGCGTGGGCAAGTCGCGACTGATGGCCGAGACACGCCGCCTCTGGTCCGACGCTGGTGCGGGTCGGTGGCTGGAGGGACGCTCGCTGTCGTTCGGCCGGCACCTGAGCTATTGGCCCTTCATCCAGTTCCTGAAGGACTGCTTCGGCATCGCCGAAGACGATGGCGAGCAACGCAGCTGGGCCAAGCTCGAGCGCGGCCTCGAGCCCCTGTTCGGCGAGCGCACCGACGAGGTCCTTCCCTACCTGGCCACGGTGCTGGCGCTGCCCATCCCCGCCGCGCACGAAGAGCGCCTGAAGTACCTCGATGGCATGGGCCTGCGCCGCCAGGTTTTCCTCTGCTTTCGCCAGCTCGTCGAGCTGCTGGCCGAGCGCCAGCCGCTGGTGCTGGCGCTGGAGGACTGGCATTGGGCCGACCAGTCCTCAGTCGACCTCGCCGATCACCTGTTGCCGCTGACGCTGAGCGCGCCGGTGCTGCTGGTGTTCCCGACGCGCGACCATGCCGACGGTCCGATGCAGGGCGTGCGCCGCTTCGCCGCGCTGCACGCCGAGGCCCGACTCGACGACCTGAAGCTCGCGCCGCTGTCGTCGCAGCACAGCCTGACGCTGGTCAACAACCTGGCCGGCAGCCTCAACCTGCCCCAGGCTCTGTGCGAGAAGATCCTGCGCCGGACCGAGGGCAACCCCTTCTTCATGGAAGAGGTCATCCGCTCGCTGATCAGCGACGGCGCCCTGGTGCGCGACCCTTCGACGCACAGCTGGCAACTGGTGCGCAAGGTCGAACAGGTGCAGTTGCCCGACACGCTGCAGGGCCTGATCCTGGCGCGCATCGACCGCCTCGACGAAGAGGCCAAGCAGGCGTTGAAGCTGGCCTCGGTGATCGGCCGCAGCTTCTTCGACCGCGTGCTCGAGGCGCTGAGCGAGGCGCGCGGCCAGTTGCGCCAATGCCTCTCCGAGCTCGAGCAGGCCGAGCTCATCCGCGAGAAGCAGCGCCTGCCGGACCTGGAATACATCTTCAAGCACGCGCTGGTGCAGGAGGCGACCTACGGCAGCATCCTGGCCGAGAACCGGCGCGGCATCCACCAGCGCGTGGCCCAGGCGATCGAAACGCTGTTCCCGGACCGGCTCGACGAATTCGCGAGTCTCCTGGCGCACCACTACACCTGCGCCGAAGACTGGGAAAAGGCGCAGGCCTGGCTGTTCAAGGCCGGCGACCAGGCCGGCCGCATGGCCGCCGACACCGAGGCGCTGGAGCATCTGCGGCGTGCCGAGGCGGCCTACCTCAAGGCGCACGGTGCGAGGCTCGATCCGCTGCAGCGCAGCGCCCTGGCGCGCAAGGTCGGCGCGGCGTTGTTCGGCACCGGCCACTACGAAGCGGCGCACGAGCAGATGCGCCACGCGCTCGCCCACCTCGGCCTCAACTACCCATCGACGAAAGGCGGCGTGCGGCTCGCCGTCCTGCGCTACCTCGGCGCGCACCTGCTGCGCGCGCTGCGCGGGCGGCTGGGGCTGCCGGCGAAGCGCGGCATGGATCTGGCCGTCGCGACCGACATCTCGACCATCGTGCACATGATGGCCTGGACCGACTACTTCCTCGACAAGGAGCGCATGCTGCTCGACAGCCTGATCGAGCTGCATGCCGGCGAGTGCAGCGAACATGCCCTGGCCGAGGCACGCGGCCTGAGCGCCGTCGGCTTCGGCATGATGACCTTCGGCGCGCGCCGCCTGGCGCGCCGCTACCACCATCGCGCCCAAGCCGTGGCGCAGCGCTCGGCCAATCTGTCGGCGATCGCCTTCGCCGGCATGGCGCTGGCCTTCGTCGACTTCTACGACGGCCGCTGGGACGAGTTCGATGCGCGCATGGCCAGGGCGGCCTCCATGTACCGCGAGTCCGGTGACCTGCATCGCTGGGGCTCGCCGGCGATGATGGTGTCCTGGGTGCAGACGGCCCGCGGCGGGCTCGATCAGGCGCGCGCGCACATGACCGAGCTGGTACGGGTCGGCAAGGACGCCGCCGATCCGCAGATCAGCAGCTGGGGCGGGCAGGTGCTGGGCCGCGCCCTGCTCGCGCTCGGGCCGCTGGCCGAGGCCGAGGCGGTACTGCGTGAAGGCAGGAGAGTGGCGTTCGGCATCCATTCGCTCGACAACCTGCTGCACCTGCAGGCGATGCTCGTGTCGTGCCTGGTGCTCCAGGGTCGGCTCGACGAGTGCCCGCCGCTGCTCGACGAAGCGCACGCGATCATCAAGCGCGAGAAGATGAACCGCGACTTCGACAAGGTCGAAGTGCTGGTCGCCGACGCCGGCTATCGCCTGGCCCGGGTCGAGGCGCTGCAGGGCGAGGCCCGCGCGGCTGCTCTGCGCGAAGCGCAGCAGGCCTGCCGCACTGCCCTGGCCTGCACGCGGCGCATGCCCTTGTGGCTGCCCGCAGGGCTGCGCCTGCACGCCACTTGCGACTGGCTGAGCGGCGACATGGCGGCGGCGCGCAAGGGTTGGCACGAAAGCCGGCAAGCCGCCGAGCAATCCGCCTTTCCGGTTGAGCGCGGCCTGACGCTGCTGGAGATGGGCCGGCGTGCAGGCGACGCCGCCCTCGTGCGCCAGGCCGCCGATCTGTTTCGTCAGACCGGCGCCATGACCTATCTCGCGATGGCCGAGCCGGGCCGCGACAAAGGCGCTGCCCGGGCCGCGCCCGAGCCCGCCCGACAGGCGGCCTGAGCGCCCCTCACACAAGACTGCGCATGAACGACGGAGCCCGCTTTCGAGAAGACATCCCGGCGCAGGAGGCCAGCGAGGTCCAGGCCCTGATTGCGCGCATGCGGCACCTGGTCTCGGCGCGCGACAAGGGCGCCGCCATGCACAAGCGCGACGTGCACATCAAGATGCACGGCCTGGTGCGGGCCGAGTTCACGGTGCCGGACACGTTGCCGCCCGAGCTGCGCGTCGGCCTGTTCGCCAGGCCGGGCACCTACAAGGCCTGGGTGCGCTATTCCAATGCGGCCAGCTACGCCGATGCCGACATCGCGCGCGACATCCGTGGCATGGCCATCAAGGTGATGGGCGTGCCCGGGCAGAAGGTGCTGGAGAGCCAGGCCGACGCCGACACGCAGGACTTCATGGTCGTCAGCGCCTTCAACTTCCCGGCCCGCAACGCGGTCGAGATCGACGCGCTGGTGGCCAACGTCGTGCAGGGCAAGCTCTGGACCAAGGTCTGGTTCCTGCTCACCCATCTGAGCGCGGCCTGGGTGCTGCTGTCGACCATGATCAAGCAAGCAAATGTGTTGCAGATCCGCTATTGCAGCGTCGTGCCCTATCTGTTCGGCAGCCACGCGGTGAAGTACGTGGCGACGCCGCGTGTCCCAGAACCCGACGCGCTGCCGTCCAACCCCTCGCGCGACTTTCTTCGCGATCGGCTCGTCGAGCAGCTCGGCCAGAGCGACGCGGTGTTCGACTTCGCCGTGCAGTTCCAGCGCGACGAGGCCTGCATGCCGCTGGACGATCCTTTCCGCATCTGGTCGCTGGATCTGTCGCCGCCACGCAAGGTGGCGACCTTGCGCATCCTCAAGCAGAGCTTCGACACCGAGGCGATCCGGACCTATGGCGAGAACCTGTCCTTCACGCCCTGGCACTGCCTGCCCGAGCACCGTCCGCTGGGCGCGCTGAACCGGGCCCGCAAGGCGGTCTACGACACGATGTCGGCGTTCCGTCACGAGGCCAATCAGGTGCCGAGGCGCGAGCCTGTCGACTGGGACGTGTGATGGAGAGCGAGCGCATGGATCTGCCTACCCGCGACAAACCGCCGGCGCCCGCCCCGCACCGCGACGCTCGCACCGACCAGGCGTTGCGGGCGATCGAGCAACGCGAGTTCGAGCGCGGCATCGAGCTGCTCGGCGCAGAGCCGAAGGCCGACGCGGGCGCCGAGTCGCACGCGCTGCTCGCGCTGGCGCACTTCCAGCTCGAGCAGTACGAGCTCGCCGCGCGCGCCTATGCCGAGGCCTTGCGCGCCGCGCCCACCGACGCCCGTGCAAGCGACTGGCGCGAGATGCAGGCCCTGGCCGAGGCCAACGCCACCTCGGGTGTCGACGTGCACGTGCCCGATCTCGCCTACTTCGACCGCGACGCCCTGCTCGCCCGCCCCGTTCTGCGCGCCGGCGCCTTGCCCGAGCCGCTGCCGCCCTCGCCCGCCCAGAGACGGCTGCTGCGTGCGCGCAAGGAGACGGGCGAAGTGCTGGGCGCCGTCTGCAGCGTCATCGTCACCCTTGCGACGCGTCTCTACGGCCGGCTCGCGGGCTATCGCGACGCGGTCTGGACGAACTGGTACCAGCGCCCGCAATTCCTGGCCATCCTCACGCTCGCCTACATGCGCGAGCGGCTCAACGCGCGCAACCTCGGCACCAGCTATCCGCCCGGGCGCCTCGTCGGCTTCCAGCCTTCCGGGCAGTCGCCGCCACTCGGCGTCAGCCACTTCCGCACCGCCGACGGCAGCTGGAACAACCTGGCCGACCCGAAGGAAGGCGCCGCCGGCACACGCTTTCTGCGCAACGTCGAGATGGCATCGATCCGACCCGAGTCGGGCGAGCCGCTGCTCTCGCCCAACCCGCGCGAGATCAGCCGGCGCCTGCTCAGCCGGCCGCTCGGCGCGGACGGCCGGCCCGTGATGCAGGAAGTCCCCTTCCTCAACCTGCTCGCCGCAGCGTGGATCCAATTCATGAACGGCGACTGGATAAACCACGGCGAGATCTACTTCAACGACGTCATCGAGGTGCCGCTGCCCGAAGACGACATCGCCCGCACGCGCTACTGGCAGACCAAGATGTTCATCGGCCGCAGCCAGCGCGACCCGACGCGCAGCGACGGCGTCGAGGTGGCTGCGGCCAGCGCCATCAACGAGGTCATCCAGAACCTGTGGTGGGCAGTGGGCTACAACACCATCGCCTTCCCACTCGCTGCAGGTGTCTTGTACCCGTTCGTGCTGAGTCCGGAAGTCGCGTGTCGATGCGTTCCTGCAGCCACTTGCGCAGCTCCTGCTCGCGGGGGTCGCAGGACTCGACGCTGAGCGCGTGCTCGCCCAACGCCTCGCTGCGCAGGGTTTCAATCAGGCCGAAGTGCGGCGCATGGGTCGCCGCATCGGGCGCATCGAGCAGTTGCTGCGTCTGTTCGCGCAGCCCGCTTGCCTGCTGCCGGCGCAAGG
>JANXWR010000219.1 GCA_025351025.1 Burkholderiales bacterium
CAGGCCCACCTCAGCGCCGCCGAGGCGCGCGGCCTGGCCGCGTTCAACGACCCGGCGCGCGGCAACTGCGCCTCCTGCCATCCGAGCGAGCCGAAGGCCGACGGCGCCCTGCCGTTGTTCAGCGACTTCGGCCATATCGCCCTCGGCGTGCCGCGCAATCGCGCCATTCCCGCCAACGCCGATGCCGGCTATCGCGACCTTGGTCTCTGCGGCCCGTGGCGCGGCGACTTTCGCGACCGCGCCGAGTACTGCGGCGCATTTCGCGCGCCCAGCCTGCGCAACGTCGCGACGCGGCAGAGCTTCTTCCACAACGGCGTCTTTCACGACATGGCCGAGGCGGTGCGCTTCTATGCCGGCCGCGACCTCGAGCCGGCGCGCTGGTACGGGCGCGACGGGCGCGGCCGGGTGCGGCGCTTCGACGATCTGCCCGAGCGCTACCGGACCAACCTGAACCGCGACGCGCCGTTCGGCGATCGTCCGGGCGGCCGGCCGGCCCTGAGCGAGGCCGAGGTGCGGGACGTCGTCGCCTTTCTGCGCACTCTGACCGACGCCGACGCCGACGCCGACGCCGACGCCGACGTCGGCCGGCGCGCGGCCGGGCCGTAGGCCTTCGTCGCGTCGTGACAGGCGCACGCGCCACCGGCCGTGCGCACGGGTAAGCTGGCCGCGACGACGCGCGAGGCCTGTGCCCGCGGCGCGCTGCACCTGGAGACACGCACCATGAAGACATCTTCGACCGGCCGGCCTGGCCTCGCCGTCGTCGTCGCCGCAGCGTTGCTCGGCGCCTGCGCCAGCACGCCGCAGCTCGATTCGCAATGGACCGATCCGCAACTCGGTCCGCAGTCCGCCTTGCTGCATGGCGCGACGGTGCTGATCGCCTGCGATGCCTACGATCCGGTGGTGCGCCAGATCTGCCAGGACCAGGTCGCCAGCGAGCTCGTCGCGCGCGGCGCGACGCCGGTGTTCGCAGCGCCGGACACGCCGCTCGCCACCGATCGCGCCGTCGACGGCCAACTGCTGCCTGCCGCGCGTGGCGCCGGCGCGAAAGCGCTGCTCGTCGTCACCATCGCGCCGGCGGTGACCGACGTCAGCCCGGGTTTTTCGATCGGCATCGGCGGCTTCGGCTTCGGTCGGCACAGCGCCATCGGTGTCGGCGCCGAGGCGCCGATCGGCGGCGGCCGTGTCACGACCGGCTATTCGGCGAACGGCCGGGTCACAGACGTCGTCACCGGCCGCCTCGTCTGGGCGGCGCGCGCGGCGACCGCGCCTACGCCCGACGTCGGCGCGCAGATCGGCGAGCTTGCCCGGACGGTGCTCGGCGCCGCGGACAAGGCCGGGCTGTTCTAGGGGTTCTGTCGCAATAGTGATGTGAAGACGAGCTAAGTTGTGTGCCAGTGCGGGATCAAAACGCCAGCGAGTAGAACTGATCCGCTGCAGACCAGGCTTGCTCTTTGAGGCCGGCGAGTTGGCCTTTGTTGATCATGTGCATGATCTCGATGCCGGCGACGAGGATGCTCGCGCAGCGAAAGGACTTGAACCCGAGCATGGGTCGCACGATGCGTTTGATCGCCCGGTGATCCTGCTCGACGATGTTGTTGAGGTACTTCGACTGGCGCAGCTTGATGTCTGCGCCGGAGTCCGCACGCATGCCCTCGATGGCCGCCTTGTTGGCGCCGCTCTTGTCGATGGTGATCGTCTCGGGGACGCCGTGTGCGTCGATGGCGCGTTCGAAGAAGGCTCGCGCCGCAGCGTAGTCTCGGTGGGCACGAAGCAGAAAGTCGATCGTGGCACCGGCACGGTCGACGGCTCGGTACAGATACTTCCACTGGCCGCCGACTTTGATGTAGGTTTCATCCACTCGCCAGCTGCTGCCCACAGGGCGCTTGCGCCGGCGAAACACCGCGGCCAGCACCGGCAGGATTTTGATCGACCATCGATGAACAGTGGCGTGATCGACGACCACGCCTCGTTCGGCCATCATCTCTTCGATGGCGCAGGCTCAGCGGATAGGCCGAGTACCAGCGCACGCAGACCAGCATCACCTCGATCGGGTAGTGCAGCCGCTTGATCACCTTGCGCAGCGCCTCGATCATCACCATCATCCTGTTGTCCGTGTCCGCTCAGGCTAACAGCGCCGGCTTATTGCGACAGAGCCGTTTGATCTGCTCGGGCAAGACCTTTGGAGCGCCGAGTTGCTGTCGGTCGCCCAGACGCCCGTCGATACCAGTCGCGCGGGATGGCGGCTTCGAGAGCGTCGTCGACCGTGACGACCCCGAGCAAGCGCCCAGCCGCATCGATGACGGGCAACGTGAGCAGGTTGAAGTCGGCCATGCGGGTCGTGACGGCGATGATGTCGTCTTCTGGCACGGCGAACACGGCATCGGCGTCCGCCGCATCGCTCAATAGCGTGTTCGGATCGAGTTGAAGCGCCCGCACAAGCGTCAGCGTACCAGCGAGCGCCCCGTCGTCACGCAAGGTGTAGACCGTATTGAGCGCCTCAGGTTGCTGAGTCGTGGCCTCCCGCACTTTTGACAGAGCGGCAGCGACTGTCTCGCTTTCAAGGAGCGCCAGAAAGTCCGTCCCCATAAGACCGCCGGCGGTGGCCGCGTTGTAGCCGAGCAGTGCCATCACCTTCGCGTTCTGCGCGGGAGGAAGTAGACCCAGCACCGTCTGACGTCGTTCCTGGGGCAGGTCCATGATTGCATCAGCCACATCGTCGCCTCGCATCCGTGAGAGCACATCGGCCACTTCAGCATCGGTGCGGCTCTTGAACAGCAGTGTTTGCTTGTTCTCGTCGAGCTCTTCGAACACATCGGCTTCAAGTTCAGGATCGGCGTGCACCTGGGCGAGCAACAAGTCTTGCTCTTGGGTTGAGGCGCCCTCAATGATGTCAGCGAGCTGGGCCGGCTTCAGACGCCGGATGCCGCTGGCCGCGACACGGCTCTTGAGCGCACTTGGACTTCCGGTAAGTAGGATGAACGAATGCCAGTCCCGCGCGGGATGATGCTCGTGGGCGCCGAACTGGAACCAGCGATGCTTGTGCACGTCGAGGCCTGCGGCAACCCATCCTTCCTTCGTGCGGGCTAGACGAATGTCATAGGCGCGGACAAGCGCGCTCCGGTCGACGTCCAGTAACCGATGCCCTAGGACGTCTTCCTTCAAGAGGGCTTCGCCGTCACGTCGCTCGAAGGGGCGGGAGCCCTGTCGCTCTGCCTGCAAGCGGATCTTGTCCTGATCGATGCCCAGGATGTCGATCGCCGGAACGAAAAAACGGGTCCCGTCCCGGCTGATCACGAGGCCGTGCAAGAGAGGGTATTCGTCGTCACGCAGCCAGGTGACCGCATCTTCGAGACGCCCAAGAGCTTTGCCGTCGACATCAACGACGGTCCGCTTGAGCAACGACGACAGGGATACGGCAGGGATAGCTGGGCTGGCGGTCACGTCAGTCTCCTCATTCATCGAAGGTCGTCACCGAAGCTGTCTCAGTGGCCGAGCGCCAGCTGGACGACTTTGACGATGACAAGAATCATCGCAATCAGCAGGTAGGTCCGCAGCACGGTCAGGCCGATACGGCTGCTTGCAGAAAGCTTTGGCGCCGCCAATAGAGCAAGCGGCGGCATCCGCCATGAGTTACGCCGCGAACGATCCACCGGCCCCCCTTGCAGCGCAACAGGATGAAATCGCCGGTAGATGACGTAGCCGACGCCGCTCGCAGCAAACACGGCTGCCCCTGCGACCAGGATGGCCAGAATTGCCTTCGCGTCCATATCAGGGAAGAGCACACCCGCGGTCAGAACCAGGGAAAGGATGACCAGGATCGCGATGACCGCGGCCGTGAAGATGTTCAGAGCCTGCCCGTTCACCCAGGGGCCCAACACTTCTCTGTCGTTGCATAGCAAGAGCAAGAAGACGGTGGCAGACGGCAGCAGCACACCAGCCAGAACCTGGACGCCCACGGTCATCAGGCCGAGCGGGCTACCAGGCAGCAGAACAATGACCGCTGACACCAGCATGATCACTGCGAATACCAGGTAGAACATCTTCGCATCCGAAACTTTGCGATGGAGGGAATGCTTCAGGCCGAGCACATCTCCTAGGGCATAGGACGTCGACAGGCCGACTGCTGCGGCGCCAATGATCGAAGCGTCGATCAAAACGACGGCGAATAGGATCCCAGCGGCCCGGCCAACGTATTTCTCGAGACCTTGGGCGACGCCGCCAGCGTCGGTGAAGTTGCCGAATTCGGCATGACCCGCGAACGTGGCCGCAGTGAACGCGATGATCGCGGTTGCTCCGACGATGACGATGACGATACCAAGCCACAGGTCAGCTTTCTCGTAGCTCATAAACTGCGGTGTGATGCGCTTATCAATGATGTAAGACTGCTGAAAAAAGAGCTGCCAGGGCGCGACGGTGGTGCCGATGATGCCGATGATCAGCAAGACGACCTTCGACAAGTCGGCGCCTGCCGGCATACCGGGAACCAGCAAGTCTCGGGTCACCTGAGCGATCGGTGGGTGGACCATGACCACGATGGGTATCAAGAGAAGCGAGCCGACCACGAGCGTCATGCACACCCGTTCGAATCCCTTGAACGAGCCCGTGCTCGCGGCGGCCACGATGACGACGGCAGAAACCAAGACGCCAGGGATCTTCGGAATCCCCAGATAGTCGAGCCCCAGACTGATGCCAATGAATTCCGTGATGATCGTCAGTGCGTTCAGGATGAACAGATCGATGACGCTGAACGCGCCCCAGAACTTGCCGAAGCGCTCGAGGATGAGCCTGGCGTGGCCCACGCCGGACACGACGCCCAGGCGGAGCACCATTTCCTGGTTCACGTAAAGGACCGGCACCAGCAAAAGCAACACCCAAAGCAGGCTGGTGCCATAGTTCTGGCCGGCCTCGGTGTAGGTTCCGAACGCGCCAGCGTCGTTGTCGCCAACCATGACGATGAGACCTGGTCCGAGGATCGCTAGCAACGTCCTGATCCGCCCCGACCATCCCCCTCTAGGGCCATCGTCTCCCAGGCGGATGGTGCCAAAGGCGCCCTCGATGTCGCCGATATGGGCACTGTCGAGGGCTGCCGCGGCCGGAGAGGCAATCACGTCGCTTGGCAAGCTCTCTTTCGGCAATTCCTGCACCGTCATTCGGGCTTCTCCTGTGCAGCGTTGTCACGAAACTGACATATCCACTCCAGTAGGATAGCATTCGCGCTTATGGAAGACCATCGTCCAAGTTCCCCGTCTCACCAAAACATCGTCGCCCGGTTAAAGCGCGCCCAGGGGCACCTGCTCGGCACGATTGTCATGATCGAGGCCGACGCAGCTGCGCGGATATTGCGCAGCAGCTTCATGCCATCGCAGCTACGAGTCAAGCTGGAGCCGCTTCGACGCCATTTAGGCGGGTCTTGAGCTAAGCGCTTCGAGGACCCTCGCGAATCGTCATTCACGACTGATAAAGGACGTCATCATTCACAACCCCCGGAACAGCGTGGAAGGAACCCTCGCATGTCAGTCCTCTCGACCCCGCTCCTCAAAAAGTGCCTGTTGTTCGTCCCCGCCTTGGGATCATTTGGCCCGATCTTGATCGTCATGGGCCTCACAGGTGCACCGTCAAGCTTTCATGTGATCGCACTTGTGGGAGCTTTAGCGACCGGGTTTGCGATCTCGCTCGTTGGCGCGGCACTCATGCGTCTGCTGGGTGAGCCTGCTGCTGCTCTCAGTACGCCACCGAAAGACGCGGGCCCAAGACAGTCCCACGTTTAAGGTGGCGTACTGAGAGCAGCAGCAGGCTCACCCAGCAGACGCATGAGTGCCGCGCCAACGAGCGAGATCGCAAACCCGGTCGCT
>JANXWR010000239.1 GCA_025351025.1 Burkholderiales bacterium
CCCATCGCGAACAGATAGGTGCCGATGACGGTCGAGAACTGGAGGATCGAGTCGCCGAGCAGGTAGCTCGCGAGCGTGCCGGCGGCCAGCTCGTAGACGAGCCCGCAGGCAGCGACGACGAAGACCGAGGCGAGCAGCGCCACCTCGGCCGGGCGGATCGGCGCCGGCGCGCCGTCCTGCCGGACGTCACTCACCCATGCACCGCCGCCGCGACGATCAGGCCGATGGCGATCGCCATCGCGCCGACGACGATCGCGAGCGCCGTGTTCTGCTTGTGGACGATTTCGTCCCACAAGTGAAACGGCGTCAGCTTGTCGATGATGACGAACGACACCCAGAAGATGACGACGCCCATCAACGCGTAGAGGATCGACCCGACGATGATCTCGGGCTTGAGCCATTCCATTGCCATTGCTTGCTCCTGCTGTGAAAGGTCTGCGCGCGAGCGCTATTTGTGGCCGCCGCCGCTGGAAAAACCGCCGAACGAGCCGCCGCCGGTGCGAAAGCCGCCGCCGCTGCGCTGATTGTTGAGGCAGCTCTGGTACTCCTGCGACGCATCGCCGAAGGTGTTCTTGACCTCGCCGCAGTCGCCCGTGCCGCCGCCGCTGCCGCAGCGGAACAGGAGCAGGACGACGATGACGAGGAAGATCCAGAAGATGATCTTGGCGACCTTCGACGAGCTGTTGAAGGCGGTCGGCAAGGCGTCGCGCTGCAAGGCGGCGCGCTTGTCGGCGCCGAGGCGAAACGCGGCCAGCACGGCGTCGGCCGAGAGAGTTTCGCCAGCCGACCAGACCACCTCCTGCGTGGCCTCGCCCGCGGTCTGCTCGCGGTTCAGGCGTCGCGTCGATGCCTTGCCGGTGCCGATGTAGTCGCTGTTGGCGGTGCGCTGGTCGCGCGTCAGCTGCCAGTAGAACTCGCCCAGCACATAGGTGACCTGGCCGGTGTAGTCGTAGAGCTTCCTGTAGAGGACGTCCTGGTATTTGACGCTTTCGCCGAACGACTGCGGCGCGCCGGTAATCGGCACCGACCAGCTCCAGCCGTCCTCGGCATCGACGATGAAGGCGAAGCCCTCGATGCGGTGATAGAGCAGGTATTCGCGCCAGAAGGTCTGCTCGTCGTCGCCGCCGTCGGGCACTTCGCAGCGCTCGACGTAGCCGACCACCTGCCAGGGCAGCGCTTCCTTGCCGCCGAGCGCGATCGTGCCGACCGTGGCGAGCGGAATCTGCGGCTCCGTGCCGTTCGTCTGCTGGTAGTGCCCGAGGTCGCCGCCGACGCCTTGCGAGACATCGATCACCGACTTGCACTGATGGCAGACGATCGATTGCGTCGTCTCGAGCTTGACCTCGAGCGCGGCGCCGCAGTTCGGGCACGGCAAGGTGCGGCCGGATAGCGTCTTCTCGCCCGCTTCGCTGAGCCCCGTCAGCGCCAGCTCCGACAGCGAGACCGAATGGCCGATCGACCACATCGGGTGCGCCGCATCGGTGTAGTCGATCGTGCCGACGTCGCCGCGCGCGCTGCGCAGGTCGGCGACGACGAAGCCCTTGTCGAGATTGGGCCGGCGCGGCAGCTCGCCCTGGGCCGCGATCAGCTTGGCGGCGACGACCGAGGCGACCGACCAGCTCTCGCCATTGACGGTGAGCGGCGCGCCCGGCTGCAGCACTTCGGGCGCCGGCACCGGCGTCTGCAGCGGCGCGTCGAAGGCGATGACGTAGCGGCCGTTGTCCTCGGACAACCAGCCCGACTTCTGCAGCTCCGGGCCAGTCTCGAACAGCGCATGCCATTCGTTCCAGGTACCTTCGGTGTAGCGGTATTGCAGGCGGCCGACGATCGTGAAGTGGGCGCCCTGATGCTTGCCCGCGGTGCCGAGCTGCAGCGGCGTGTGGTCGTCGAAGACCTCGGCGCTCTCGCCGATCTTGCGCAGCGCGTCGCCGGCGCGAACGACGGTCGAGCGGCAGAAGCTGCAGACCGCGAACGGCGCCGCCGCCGAGCGAAACTCGACCGGCGCGCCGCAGTTCGGGCACGGGGCGCGGTAGACCCGCTGGGGCGTAGGTTCGGTGGCCAAGCTGGGACGTTCGTGCTCAGTGTGACGGCACGAGATCCTTCGCTTCGCTCAGGTTGACACCTGTCTCGTCATCCTGAGCGAAGCGAAGGATCCCGGCCTTCGCAGCAATCGCCTTGTCAGGCCAGCTTCTTCAGCAGCTCGGCCTTCTTCGCGTCGAACTCTTCCTGCGTCAGGATGCCCTTGGTCTTGAAGTCGGCAAGACGTTCGAGCGTGGCCATCACATCCTCCGGCCGAACGCCGGCCGCCGCCGCGGCACCGGCCACTGCCGCCGGCGCGCCGGGCGCGCTCGACGCAAGCCCCTGACCGAGCTGGCTGGCCATGACCTGGCCGAGCGCCACGCCGGCGCCGAGGCCGACCGCGCTGCCGACGATGCCGCCACCGCCGCCGTTGGCGGCCCCGGCGGCCAGCGCCGGGATCGACTGCGCCGTCTGGTACTGCATGAACTTGGCGGTATCGCCGACCATGCCCATGCCGATCTTCTGGTCGAGGATCTTCTGCAGCTCTTCCGGCAGCGACACGTTCTGCATCGTCACCATCTCGAGCTTCAAGCCGAGCTTTTCGAAATTCGGTGCCGTCGCTTCCTGCAAGGCCTTGGCGAACTCGACCTGGTTGGCGGCGAGGTCGAGAAACGGCGTGCCGCTGGCGCCGACCGCGTCGGAGATGTTCTGCAGCATCAGGCCACGCAGCTGACCATCGAGGTCGGTCACCGTATAGCGCTCGCGCGTGCCGGAGATCTCGTTGTAGAAGAGGCGCGGATCGGCGATGCGGTAGGCGTAGTTGCCGAAGGCGCGCAGGCGCACCGCGCCGAAGTCCTTGTCGCGGATCGTCACCGGCTGGGTCGTGCCCCAGCGCTGGTCGATCTGCTGGCGCGTGCTGAAGAAATAGACGTCG
>JANXWR010000243.1 GCA_025351025.1 Burkholderiales bacterium
CGCCGCCGCCTCGGGTGTGCGTGGCGAAGGCGCGCTGCTGCGCGCCACCGGCGCACCCGGTTGCGAGGCAAAGCCCGAGGTGAAGGTTTGCGTGGGCGGGATCACCGCAGCCGGAGGCAATGGCGCCGGCCGCGCCGGGGCGGCTGGTGGTGGTCGAACCGGCGCGGGCCGCTGCGGCGGCGTCGGGATCATCGGAGGCACCATGAACGGGGTCGACAGCTCCGGCGTCGTGTCGGCGGCGGCCGACGCGCTGGCGCGGGTCATGCTGTTGAGCGACTTCATCGGATCGGCGTGCGCGGCCATGTTCGGCTGCGCGGCCGCCTGGTTCAGCGCGGATCCGGCCAGTGGATCGGCGCCGCCGCCGGTCCCGAGGCTGGCGCCGAGGCCGAACAGGGCGTCGAGCGAATCGCCGCCGCCGCCGCCGGCGCCGAATTCCGGAATGAGCGCTTCGGCGCGACCGCCGACGTCGAGACCGAAGTTGCTGCCGCCGCCGGAAGGCTGACCGAGCGATCGCCCAAGGTCGTTGCCGTGCGATGGCGTCGCCGGATCGGGCGCGAATGGATCCCAGTCCTGAGGAATCCCGCCCGCCGCGGGCACGGAGGGCGGCGACGAATGCATCGGCGCATGCATGGGCGGCGGCGCCGCACGAGGCGCGGCGCCGAAGCCGGCCAGCGGATCCGAAAACGGCGCCGCCGCAGCCGGCGCACGCGCCGTGGTCGGCGTGGACGCCAAGCCGGGGAAGTCGGCGAATGGGTCGGTGGGCGCGGCGCCGCCGGCCGGTCCCGCGGCCTCGACGCGCATCGCGTAGCCGCCGATCTGCAGCTCGTCACCGGCCTGGATGAACGCCTCCTGGCCGTTGCCGAGGGGTCGCCCGTTGACCGAGATCGGGTTGCTGCCACGATCGACGATCGCGTAGCGGCCGTTGCGATACACGACCTGCGCGTGGACGCGCGAGATCGTCCGTTCCGGGTCGGGCAGGACGAGCTGGTTGTTTTCGGCGCGGCCGATGTTGCCACCCATCTCGTCGAAGTGGCCGGAGAGCGGCGTCGTCGATGCGCCGTTGTACGAGGTCACGCTGATGCTGATCACGACGCCATCACTCCCGCCCCGGTGGCCCGGCCCGCCCGTCGCTCGGCGGCTCGCTCAACGCAGGACATAGATTCTTCCCTCGACCATTGCCAGCCGGATCGGCCAAGCCTTATCGCCGAGCTCCGGAGCTTCATTGCTTGTTCGCAGTGCCGGGCCTCCGGCGGGCGCCAGGCATTCGATCAGGCGACCGTCGACGAGCGGCCGCAGGACGAGCTCGGCGGCGACCGGCGGCATCACCTTCAACGCTTTCGCAGCATACAGCCGCTGCACTTGATCGCGGAAGCGCTGCACCTCGAGGTTCGTGTCGGTTTGATACGCCAGCGCGAGCTCGTCGAAGCGCAGCTTCGACGCCGCGATCAGCGGATCGCAATTGCCGCGACCGAGCTCGACGGCAAGCTGTTGCAGGAATTCGAGGATGGTCCGTTGCACCGCGACGTTGATGGCGATCGGCGGCGCGTCGAGCCAGCGCCAGCGCGGAAAATTTACCGGCAGATCGACGTCGCGGCTGTGCGTCGACGGTGCGTCATAGGCCTTGCCTTCGGCGCTTGCCCACTCGGCCACGCCGAGCTCGCGCGCGCCTGGGTCGGCGGGCGACTGGCCGTGGCGGACAAGCACGATCCGGGCGCGCGCCCACGTCGGCCCGATGGCGACGCGCGGCTGGCTCGGCGCCGACGTGCCCGGCGCCGCCGGACCGATGACGAGCGAGAGCTGATTGCGACCGGCCAGCGTGTACTCGTGGACCGCGAGGCTGACGCTGCCGCCCGCTGGTCCGAGCGCGGCCAGCGGCATGCCGTTCAAGTGCGCCTCGACCGCGCAGCCTCCGGCGGCGAGATCGAGCATGAGGAGGCGATCCAATGCCATCAGCCGGCGCTCCACTCGACCAGCGTCGTCGCCGGAAAGATCTTGCGCGTCTGCCGGGCGCTGCCGAGCACCGGATCGGAGACCTCGGTGACCACGATCACCGGCTCGGCACGCAGGCCGAAGAACCACTGCTGGCCGCCACCGTCGGCCCGAGGGCGCAAGCCGCACTCGCCGACCAGCGCCCCGGTGATGGGCACCGGCACGGCGGCCGCGCTCAGGGTCGCCGGCTCGGCTCCAGCCAGAGGCTCGATCTCGAGCGTGAACGGAAAGCGCCAGGTCCGCAGCGCCGCCTTCAGGCCCTGCCCTTCGGCGGCCTGATCGCCGAGCTGGGCGATCGTCATGCGCATCTCGCTGCGCCCCTTGCAATGGATGCGGATGCGCGATCGCGCCGTGCCCTCGATGAGCTCGCCGGACAGGCGAAGCTCGAGCGACAGCGCGAGCAGATCGAGCACGCCCTCGGTCCGCATCACGACCGACGAGGCGGCAGCACGCCGCCAGCCCCAAGTCAACCCGGCCTGGCCGACCAGCGGCGAGGCCTCGACCTCGAGCCGCGTCGCCTGGGTGTCGAGCACGCGTGCCCATTCGTTGTACAGGCGCTCGAGCCCTGCCTTGAACGCCACGTGCAGTCCGACCCAGGCGCGTTGCCAGGCGCTTGCGTCGTCTGCGGTGCCGTCTTTTTCGAGGCTGCAGCTCGCGCTCGGCGCGGCCTCGGTGGCTGTCTGGGCCGGCCAGACCATGGGGGGCCAGGCCGGATGACGCACCTCGGTGAGCCACTGCGTGGCCGGGTACACGTGAACCTTCAGATCGACATTGCCGAATGGCGCGCCGGCATCGCGCAGGCCGCAGCTGGCGATGTGGACCGTCTGCGGATCGAAGGGCGATGGGGCCGCGATGCCCGGCGGAGCCGCCTTCGGCTCGAGCGGCAAGGGGACAGGCGCATAGAGCGCGAGGCTCAGGCGCGCCGTATCGCGCCCCTTCCACACGAGTCGACCCTCGGCGCCGACATGGGTCACTTCCGGATGGACCTTCGGATCGCATACCGCGACAGTATCGACGCGCAGGTTCAAACGCGCCGGCGCGCCCCGGCGCAGGGCGTGGCTTGCAATGGCCAGCTCGACCGGGGCCTCGGGTGCGCGCGCCCACTTGACGGCCGCGTCGGTGATCTTGGCCGCGGCGACACGATGCCAGCCGGTCGCCGCGTGTCGATACTCCTGCAGGCTCTCCGCCTCGGCGACCATCATGTCGATCGAGCCGATGTCGCAGGCCTTGATGACGACGTATGCCTCGGCGGACGGGAATACCGCGCGCGACGCGGCGAGCTTGCCCATCTTCGCGTCGACGATGGCGAACGACGCCTCGAACTGGGCCGTCGTGAGAGGCGGTGCGGCGCCTGCGGCAGCCGTCGCGCTCGTCGCTGCCTGGCGTTGCTGCAGCTCCTCGCGCGTGCGATGCGCGAGCTGATGCAGCTTCAACGCCGAGCCGCGACGCGCATCGGAGAGGATTTCCGCCGCCCAGGCGAACGCAGGCTTGCCGTCGAACGCCGGTCCCCAGATGCACCACAGACTGGCGTAGCGGGCCAGGTCGCGCGCGTCGCGCAGGCCGTTCTTGCGGCCCTGCTGCACGGCAGCCTCGACGAAAGCGGGCCAGCGATCCTGGAGGCGCTCGGTCAGCGCCGGCCAAGTCTCGGCGAGCACGCCGCTGATGCTGACCGCATGGCGCTTGAGCGTCAGCTGCTCCAGCCGGTCGAACTGTTCCCAGGTCAGTCGCAGCATGCGTTCTTCAGCGTGGCGGGGCCATCAATGGCCGGACATCGGTGGAGAGGACACCGTTTTCCATGGCAAGCCAGGTCCACGCGTCGGCCTCCGGAAGAACGATCGCCTGGTTCAGGGCGAAGATTTCGTCGAGCTGGCCGGCCAACAACGTCGGCAACGCCGTGCGCAGCACCTCGGGGTCGTACCAGCGCCAGGCGCGCCGCTCGCCGTCGGGCGTCGCGACTTCGCCGATCGAGCGGCAGTGTTCGCGCACGGCCAGCAGCGGCTGCGTCGAGACGCAAAGCAGGCCCCAGCCGGGAAACGTCGCGGTCGCCTCGCCGAACAGCCACTCGCTGAACGCCGACGCTTCCTTCAGCTCGGCGAGGTAGGCTGCGCGCTGGGCCGCCTCTTCGCTGAGGGCGCCGCGCTGCAGGCAATCCCATCCGGCAAGGTCGCCGGCCTTGAGTTTTTCGGCAATGCCGGGAACGACCAGGCCGTCGATCACCGCGTGAACGCGCGCGCCTTGTCGGGCCCAGAGCGAGGCACGCAGCTGGGCCGGGGAAAATGCCGCGCTCATCGAGCGTCAGTCGAAGACACCGACTCAGCTTTCCTTGGCCGCACCCGAGCCGCCCATGTCGTCGGGCATCGGGTCGTCGAAGGTCTTGTTGTAGTCGGTCTTCTTCGCCGCCGT
>JANXWR010000275.1 GCA_025351025.1 Burkholderiales bacterium
CGACGTCGTATTCCATGGCCTCTCTCGGGCCGTACTTCGCGAGGATCTCGTCGGCTGTCATCGTTGTTCTCTTGGCTACACTCGAAGGCGATTCTAGGAGCGCCTTCCCCCATGAGCTACAACATCGATCTCTCGGGCCGCGTCGCGCTCGTCACCGGCGCGTCGAGCGGTCTCGGCGCTCAGTTCGCGCGTGTGCTGGCCAAGGCCGGCGCCGGCGTGGCGCTGGCCGGCCGGCGTGTCGAGCGTCTGAAGAGCCTGCGCGCCGAGATCGAGGCCGAAGGCGGCGACGCCCACGTCGTGGCCCTCGACGTCACCGACCACGACAGCATCAAGGCCGCGGTGGCGCACACCGAGACCGAAATGGGAACGATCGACATCCTGGTCAACAACTCGGGCGTCGCGACCTCGCAGAAGCTGGCCGAGGTGACGCCGGAAGACTTCGACTACATCTTCGACGTCAACGCGCGCGGTGCCTTCTTCGTCGCGCAGGAAGTCGGCAAGCGGATGCTGGCGCGCGCCCAGGGCGCGGCGCCCGGCACCTTCACCGGCGGGCGGATCGTCAACATCGCCTCCATGCTGGGCCTGAAGGTGCTCGGCCGGGTCGGCGTCTATGCGATGAGCAAGGCGGCGGTGATCCACATGACCAAGTCGATGGCGCTCGAGTGGGGCCGTTACGGCATCAACGTCAATGCGATCTGCCCGGGCTACATCGACACCGAGATGACGCACCTGCAGTGGCAGACCGAATCGGGGCGCAAATTCATCGAGACCATGCCGCGCAAGCGCGTCGGCAACCCGGCCGACCTCGATGCGGTGCTGATGATGCTGTGCGCCAACGAGAGCCACTTCGTCAACGGCACCATCGTCCAGGCCGACGACGGCTTCGGCCTCTGACCGGCGACAAGTCGCTTCGATGCGGCCCTTGTCTCTGCTCGAGGCGCGCGCGCTCGGCGTGCTCGTCGAGAAGGCGCACACGGTGCCCGACAGCTACCCGCTCTCGCTCAATGCGCTGACGCTCGGCTGCAACCAGAAGACGGCGCGCGATCCGGTGCTCGCGGCCGGCGAAGGCGAGGTGCAGGCCGCCGCCGATGCGCTGAAGCAGCTCTCGCTTGCCTTCGAGTCGAGCGGCTCGCGCGTCAGCCGCTACGAGCACAACCTGGGCCGCGCCCTCGGCCTGCCTTCGCAATCGGTGGCCTTGCTGGCGGTGCTGATGCTTCGCGGGCCGCAGACCGTATCGGAACTGCGTGCCAACAGCGAACGGCTGCATCGATTTGCCGACCTTTCCGCAGTCGAAGGATTTCTCGACGAGCTTGCCGCACGGCCCGACGACAAGGGCGGCCCGCTAGTCGCCAGGCTGGCGCGCGCCCCCGGCTCGCGCGAGGCGCGTTGGGCGCAGCTGCTGACCGGCCCGGTCAGCGCCGCGTCGCTGGCAACCGCGGCCGACGGCGAGGACTTCGTGGCGGTGAGCGAGCTCGCCGCCCTGAAGGCGCGCCTGGCCGCGGCCGAGGCGGAAATCGCCGCGCTGCGCTCGCTCGTCGACCGGGTCTGCGCCGAGCTCGATATCTCGCGGACGTGATGAGGCCTGCCATGCGCTTCGACTTTCCCGATGCGAAGAAGCTGACGATGGAGATGGTGATCCCGATCCGGTGGGGCGACATGGATGCCTGGGGCCATGTCAACAACACGGTGTACTTCCGCTATCTCGAGATCATCCGTGTCGAGTGGCTGTATCAGGCGGCCGGCGCGCCCGACCTGGATGGCGAGGGGCCGGTGATCATCAATACCTTCTGCAATTTCCTGCGCCAGCTGAAGTACCCCGGCGACGTCCTTGCGAAGCACTACGTGGCCAACCCGGGACGGACCAGCTTCGAGGTCTACGTGACGCTGGAGCGCACCGATGCGCCTGGCGAGCTTTACGCCACCGGCGGCGCGAAGACGGTCTGGATGAACTACCGGAAAGAGCACAGCGTGCCGTTGCCGGCGTCCGTGCGCGCGCTGATCGTCTGATCGGCGGGACTACGAGGCTGCGACCGCAGCCGTCTGCGGCACGGTGAGCCATCGCGCGAGCTTGGGCCTCAGGTCGCGCACCGAGTAGGGCTTGCCGAGGTAGTCGTCCACGCCGGCGGCGAGGCACTTCTGGCGGCAGCCGGCCAACGTGTTGGCGTTGATGGCGATGATGGGCGTGCGGCGTGCTCTCGCGCGCGCCTTGAGCTCGCGGATCTGGCGTGTTGCCATGTAGCCGTCGAGCACCGGCATCTGGCAGTCCATGAGCACGATGTCGAATGTATGTCTGCCAAAGGTATCCACGGCAACGACGCCATTCTCGGCAACCGTGACGTCGAAGCCGAACGACTGCAACAGGCGCGACGCGAGCATCGCGTTGAGGTCGTTGTCCTCGACGAGAAGAAGCCTGCGATGGGCGAACGGACCCTTGTCGCCTGGACGTGGCGGCTCCGCGAACTGCGGCGCGGCCGGTCGCAGCGACGGGGCCGCGTGCATGCCCGCCTCGACCACGGTGACCGGGAGAGCGACGTGGAACACGCTCCCGCTGCCGGGAATGCTGTCGACGATGATTCGTCCCGCAAGAACCGACACCAGATCCTTGACGATGGACAGGCCCAGCCCGATTCCGCCGGTGCGGCGGTCGGAGCCGTCGTCGACCTGGAAGAAGGGAACACATACCTTGTCCCGGTCGCTTTGCGAGATGCCGGGACCGGAGTCGCTGACCTGGATGTTCAGCACGGCGTCGGGAAACTGCGAAGGGCCGGCCATGCTGAGGTGCACCGCCAGCTCGACGTAGCCCACCTGCGTGAATTTCAGGGCGTTCGAGACGAGTTGTTGACGATCTCGAAGAGCTTGACCTCGTCGACCATACCTGCGATTCGCCGCTGGCCGGCAGGTCGAGCCGCAGGCGGAGGTCGATGCCCTTGGCGGTCGCGGCGGCGGTGTGCAGGTCGATGGCGATGCGGCAGACGTCGGGAACATCGATCGCCGTCGGATTGACGACGGCCGCGCCATGCGATAGCTGCGCGTAGTCGAGGATGCTGTTCAGGATTCGCAGCAGCGCCTGGCCGGGGTTGCGGCCCTTGTCGATCAAGGCGCGGTCTTCCGCTCCGACATCCTCGCCGACCATGTCGAGAATCTGCAGGACGCCATTCATCGGCGTGCGCACCTCGTGGCTCATGTTGGCGAGGAAGCGGGACTTGGCCGCGTCGGCGTTCTCGGCGGCGAGTTTGGCGCGTTCGAGTTCGGCGGCGTAGATGTTGCGGCGGAGGTTGTCCTTGGCTAGGAGGAAAAGGCTCCGTTCCCTCCGCTGGATACCGAGTCGCAGCAGGAAACAGCAAGTCCCGGCGATGGTCAGGTGGACAATCAGGCCTGCTAGCGGCGCGGATCCTGGGTGGATGATTGCAGCCAAACACACGATGCTTGCGAACGCCGTCGTGCCAAGGATGGTTGCGGTCCAATAAGCACCTAGGCGACTGAAGCCAAACACAACAACAGTGCTCAGGATCAGGGTCAAGTCGAGTCCCTTGACTATTTCGGCCAGCGCTTCGTCTTGGTGTCGGGAATAGGAAGTAAAGGATGCGACAGCGACATACAGGATGCAAGTTGCACTGAAAAGCCAAGGATAGTTGCGCGTGGAAAATTCTGGTCGCGCCCAACACAACGTCGTTACGGAGAGAGACGCGGCGGCAAGGGCCAGTCGCAAGGATTGGGCGACTCCGATCCACGGCTGATCGCGGGCCAAAGCATCGATCAGGTAGAAGACGAAGGCTCCTATGCCCCAAAAATCCCGACCAAGCCTAGATACCAAGTCCCGGGCCCACGGTAGAGCACCCTGAACTCGTCTTCCAACGACTCCGTGGCAAATGCGTCAGAGCTTTGCGTGGCCCCCAACATCGCACCCCTTGCTGCGGCGTTCGAAAGATAAGTCCTACCGAGCAACCCTAGTCGTCACTCGTCTGGCGGTACTCGAGAGTACGCCGATCGACCTCGACTGGCTATCAGGGAAGGCGCACAGTCGCGTTGGAGGCGAGGCACGTCTAGACTGACGACAACCTTGCCGCACCCACCACGTGCCGCGGCGTGGCCCGCTAGCGCGTGAGATGAATCGTCCGGTTGGATCCGCCCTGGGCACCATTCGACAATGCTGTGGCGACCTCAACCGGCGCATCCGCTGGATAGTCGGGAACGTAGTCGAACTCGAGCCCCGGCGCGATCAGATGATTGGAACGATCGACCTGCGGCCCCAAGGTGCACAAGCCGAGGTTGCGGGCGAAACCGGACATGGCCTCGAGCAAACAGCTTTGACGCAGATTTCCGGAGGCGCGCCGTACAAAATCCGAGCTAAATCGGATGGCTTCGATTGAGTCATGCGCGATGGCGGCAAGTGGCGTGTCGGCATCGATGCTATCAAGAACGAGGCCGACTCGTTCGTTGTTGAGATCGCTGAAGTCAACGGATGTCAGCGTAGATTGATCCACGGCGACGCAAAGACGTTGTGAGAGTGTCGATTCGTTCGCGGCTTCGATGGCCTCGCGGTTCGCGACGTCATCTCCGCCAGCGAGCCTTACCAGGACAAAGGCGGATTCCACCGGTACGGCGGTTGCAAGAAAGGCAAGCGCAGCGCGAAATGCCTGCGGTGCGACGGGTTGAGAGACGAGTTCGTAGCCGCGTGCAGCATTGCCGCCTATGGATGACCAGCGTCGGACCGACCAAGCCGTTGTCATGGTCGGCTCAACAGAGGGCCTACAAGAAGACTCGTAGGGTCAAGGCTCGCCGAACGCGTCGGCCACGCGGCCATAGTCGATGCGAATATCCCTGTGCTCGATTCGCGCCATGAAGTCATACAGCGCATGGCTCGCCGCCCGCCAACGCCGGTCTGCCTCTTCGATAGGTAGGGCGAAGATCGAGTGGTGCGTGTTCTCTGCGTAGGACAAGACGACCGTCCGACCCTGAAAGACGTCGTCGAACTGCATCGATCGGTAGATCTCCGAAGTCGAGCGTCTTCCGGCGGCAATGATGTAGTCCAAGCGGCTGGCGTGACAGATCTCGTAGCCCGCCTTGGACAACGCTGCCATGACCATCTTTCCCGCGTTTCCATTCTCGACACCCAATCGCATGAACTCGATCAGCCTTCGATCCTGATAGGCCTCCGGCAACCTGGTTTCGCTCTCGACGCGCAGCGGCCGAAAGAGGTTCGGCTGAAGACGCATCGACCCCAAAACCCGACGGTCCGTCTTGCGCTCGGCGATCAGCACCAAGACGTCCGATCGATGGTCATCGGCCTCCGGCTCGCGCAAGACATCTCCCAGAGCAGGAAAGTGCCGTGTGAAAGCAGACGACCGTATTTCGACCGCGTTCTGGAGATCTTGAGCGCTCTCTGCGATCCGGACGATGAACGGGAGGGACTCTCGTCGTTCGGTTGGTACCAGATACGGCCTCGTGGGGCTCGTCAACGTGCTGTCGGGCTTCACTTTTCTGGGGATGAGTCGATAGACAGCGAGGTGTCGATATTTGCTTCGACCCGAGGATGCATGCGCCCCACGGTATTTCCGCCTAACTGGCGACGCTTCGGCGTGCGCGCCTTTCGTGATCGTGAACTCGAACACGAATTCCGCCACGTTTTTCGCTCTGCCGGCGTCCGATTTTTTGAGATTGGGGCGGCGGTAAGCGGAATTGCATACCTCGCGTTCTTCCTGATCTACGCTGTTTCGGGCACCGGAAGCATTTTTGCGCAGCCGCAGCCGTTGCGCGTCTTCATGGTTGTCAGCCTGCTGTCGGCCGCCGCACTGGCACACTTTTCCAAACCGTTCGTGGCTCGGCACTACGAAGTTATCTGCGTTTCAGTAATTGCCGTGGCGATCGTTTGCGCAACCATCATTGCCAGCCTTACCCAACAGGCGGAGTCGCCGTATTCGCGCTACTGGGGGGTCTTCTCAGGCGCTGTCTTCAGCACCTGCATCATCTACGGATTCACCCGGTTGTCGGCATCGGCAACAGTATTCCTCGCGATATTCGACGCCGCCGTCGCAGTCTGGTTTGCAAAGGACTATGGTGGCGATGCCAGCGTCATGCAGCGGCTGATCGTTCACTTGGCGTGCATGAACTTCATCTGCTACTCGCTGTATCGACTCATAAGCGTTCGCGAGCGAAAGCTGTTCCTTCGCGGCAAACGGCAGCGCAGCATCATTGAACTCAAAAGAGCACGTGACAAGGCTGAAGAGGCAAGTCGCGCTAAGTCGGCGTTCCTTGCCAACATGAGCCACGAAATTCGAACGCCGATGAACGGGATCATTGGTTCACTCGCGTTGCTGGACAGGACCGATTCCGAGGAGCGACGGCGCACACTCATCGACGTGGCCCGGCAGGCGGCCGACGGCTTGCTACAGACGTTGAACGAAATCCTCGATTACGCGAAGCTCGACGCAAAAGGCGGCACGCTTCACCTAGCGCCGCTCGATCTGCGCCGTGTCTGTCAGCTCGCTGTTCAGACTTTCCAAGCGAACGCGACAGCCAAGGGCATCGCCTTGCGGTTTGATGCATCACGTTACCCATCCGATCTTGGAATGGTCAATGGCGACGAAGAG
>JANXWR010000291.1 GCA_025351025.1 Burkholderiales bacterium
CACAATCACGACCCGATGACCGAAGCCGCCGTCCCCGATCCCACCCAAGCGCGCGCCGAAGAGCCGATCGACCCGGCCCGCGTGCAACTGCTCGCCGACGTCGCGGCGCTGCCGAACCTGCCCGGCGTGTACCGTTACTTCGACGCGGCCGACGCGGTGCTCTACGTCGGCAAGGCGCGCGACCTGAAGAAGCGCGTCTCGACCTATTTCAACCGCCGCCACGCGAACAGCGACGCCGCGATCTGGACCGGACACATGGTCTCGCGCATCGCGCGCATGGAGACGACAGTGGTCCGCTCCGAGGCCGAGGCGCTGCTGCTCGAGAACAACCTCATCAAGAAGCTGGCGCCGCGCTTCAACATCCGCTTCGTCGACGACAAAAGCTATCCCTACCTGAAGATCGAGTCGCACCGCTTTCCGCGCGTCGCCTACTACCGCGGCGCGGTCGACAAGAAGCATCGCTACTTCGGCCCGTTTCCGAGCGCCTGGGCAGTGAAGGACTCGATCCAGCTGCTGCAGAAGGTCTTCCACCTGCGCACCTGCGAGGACACGGTCTTCGCCAATCGCACCCGGCCCTGCCTGCTGTACCAGATCAAGCGCTGCTCCGGACCTTGCGTCGACTACATCGGGCCCGACGACTACGCTCGCGACGTCGCCAACGCCGAACGCTTTCTCGCCGGCGACCAGCAGGAGCTGATGGACTCGCTGCAGGCACAGATGATGGCGCGCGCCGAGGCGCTGCAATTCGAGCAGGCGGCCGAGCTGCGCAACCAGATCGGCTCGCTCGCCCGCGTGCTGCACCAGCAGTCGGTCGAGGACAACACCGGTGGCCGCACCAAGGACGCCGACATCCTCGCCGTCAAGGTCGACGGCGGCCGCGCCTGCGTCAACTTGGCCATGGTGCGCGGCGGCCGGCACCTCGGCGACCGGCCCTACTTTCCGAAGCATGTCGAAGACGCGATGCGCGTGGAACGGGAACGCCCTCTCCCGCTCGCGGGAGAGGGCGGGGGCGAGGGTGAAGCGAGCTTCGAGGCCCTCACCCCGACCCTCTCCCGCGAAGCGGGAGAGGGAGAAGAAGCGCCGTCGATCGAGCGCCGCGTGCTCGAGGCCTTCATCGCCCAGCACTATCTCGAGGGCGGCCTGCCGCCCTTGCTCATCGTCAGCGACGCCGTCGACAAGGGTCTGGTCGAGGCGCTGGCCACGCAGGGCGGGGTGCGTGCCGCGGTGCAGCACCAGCCGCGCGGGCAGCGCCGCGCCTGGCTCGACATGTGCATCAAGGGCGCGGCGCTGCGCCTGGCGCAGCTGCTCGCCGAAGAGGGATCGCAGCAGGCGCGTACGCGCGCCCTGGTCGAGGCGCTCGACCTGCAGGTCGAGGATCTGCACGCGTTTCGCGTCGAGTGCTTCGACGTCAGCCACACCGGCGGCGAATCGACGCAGGCCTCGTGCGTCGTCTTCGAAGCGCACAAGATGCAGAGCGCGCAATACCGTCGCTACAACATCGCCGGCATCACGCCCGGCGACGACTATGCGGCGATGCGCCAGGTGCTGACGCGCCGCTATGCCAAGCTGGTCGAGGCGGCCAGCCTGGGCGAGGCGCGCCTGCCCGACATCGTCCTCGTCGACGGCGGAAAGGGCCAGGTCGGCGTTGCCCGCGAGGTCTTCGAGGAGCTCGGCATCGAGCTCTCGCGCATCGTCGGCGTCGAGAAGGGAGAAGGGCGCAAGGTCGGTCTCGAGGAGCTCGTCTTCGCTGATGGCCGACCCAAGGTCGGGCTCGGTCGCGAATCGGCGGCGCTGATGCTGGTCGCGCAGATCCGCGACGAAGCGCACCGCTTCGCCATCACCGGAATGCGGGCACGCCGTGCAAGTGTTCGCACCGGGGCGAGCCGGCTCGAGGAGATCGACGGCGTCGGCCCCAAGAAACGCGCCAAACTCCTGCAGCGCTTCGGCGGAGCGCGCGGCGTCGGCCATGCCAGCGTCGAGGACCTTGCCACCGTCGAAGGCATTTCGCGGGACCTCGCCGAGGAAATCTATCGTGCCCTTCACTGATTCCATCGTTCACCGCAAGCTTCGCGCCCCGGCTTGCCTGGTGGCCTTTGTCATCGCCGGCTGTTCGAGCCCGTCGGACCGTGCCCCGGGAGAAGAACGCGAGCGCGTGCCGGCGGTGCGGACGGCGCCGAAACCGACGCCGCTCGAGACCGTGACGCCATCGCCGGCGGTGGTGCAGGGCAAGTCGGCGCTGGGCACTCCTCGCCCGGTGCGCTCGTGGGCCGAGGTGAGGCAGCAGGCGGCCGAGCGCATGGTCGCCGCCAACCCCGACATCACCTACGTCGGCAAGGTGCCCGATCAGCTGCTTGCCATCCCTGTGCTCGAGATCGAGCTGAACGGCAACGGCAGCATTCGCAAGATCGAGGTGCTGCGCCCGCCGCGCCAGGCCAAGGAAACCTTGCAGACCGCGGCCGACGCTGTGCGCCGCGCCGCGCCCTTCGGCGACGTGTCCAAGCTGCCCAAGCCCTGGAAATTCGTCGAGACCTTCCTGTTCGACGAGCAGCACAAGTTCAAGCCGAGGACGCTGGACGACTGACGACGGCGTCGGCGCGGGCGAGTCACAATCCCGCGATGTTCTTCAATCTGCCGACGCTCTTGACTTGGGCGCGCATCGTCGCGATCCCGCTCGTCGTCGGCGTGTTCTACACGACACTGGCGCCCGAGACGCAGAACATCGTCGGCACCGCCCTGTTCATCCTGTTCGCCTTGACCGACTGGGCCGACGGCTACCTGGCGCGCAAGCTCAACATGACGTCGTCGTTCGGCGCCTTCCTCGATCCGGTCGCCGACAAGTTCCTCGTCACCGCGGCCCTGCTCGTGCTCGTCAAGCTCGGCCGGGTCGATGCCTTCGTCGCCCTCGTCATCATCGGCCGCGAGATCGCGATCTCGGCGCTGCGCGAATGGATGGCGCAGATCGGCGCCTCGCGCAGCGTCGCCGTGCACATGCTAGGCAAGCTGAAGACGGTCGTGCAGCTGGTCGCGATCCCTTTCCTGCTCTATCACGGCGTACTGTTCGGCATCATCGACACGCAGTGGTGGGGCACCTGGCTGATCTGGATCTCGGCGGTGCTGACGATCTGGTCGATGGTCTATTACCTGCAGAAAGCGCTGCCCGAAATTCGCGCCCGCGTCCGTTAGCCTGGCGATGCGGCGCGCCATGGTCAGGGCCATGCCCTGGGTCTTCGTCCTCATCTGGAGCACCGGCTTCGTCGTCGCCCGGCTGGCGATGCCGCATTCGCCGCCGTTCTCGTTCCTGACGCTTCGCTTCGCGCTCTCCGCGCTTTGCTTCGTGATCTGGATCGCCTTGGCGCGCGCCGCCTGGCCGGTGGGCCGCTCGCAGTGGGGCCATCTCGTCGCCACCGGCGTATTGATGCAGGCCGGCTACCTCGGCGGTGTCTGGGCCGCGGTGAAAGCCGGCATCGGCGCCGGCACCGTCGCCCTGCTGGTCGGACTGCAACCGGTGTTGACTGCCTTGTGGGTGACGGCGACGCTGCCGCGCGGCGTCGATCCGGGAAAGACCTCAGCCCGGGTCACGCTGCGCGAGTGGCTCGGACTCGTGCTCGGGTTTTCAGGGCTCGCTTTCGTCGTCTGGCCCAAGCTCGGCACCGGCGAGGTGACGCCAGGCAATCTGGCGCTGGCGATCGTGGCCCTGCTCAGCATCACCGTCGGCACGCTTTATCAAAAGCGTTACGTCGCGCCTTGCGACGTGCGCAGCGCCAGCGCCGTGCAGATGCTCGCGGCTCTCGTCGTGTGCGCGCCCCTGGTCTTCTTCGAGCGCGAGGCCATGGACTGGCACGCCAATCTGATCTGGGCGATGGCCTGGTCGGTCGGTGTCCTCACGCTCGGCGGCAGCTCGCTGCTCTACCTCCTGATCCAGCGTGGCGAGGCGACCGCCGTGACCAGCCTGCTCTACTTGGTGCCGCCCTGCACGGCGGTGATGGCCTGGATGCTGTTCGGCGAGGCCGTCGCGCCGCTCATGATGCTCGGCATGGCGCTCACCGTTGTCGGCGTCGCCGTCGTGGTACGCGAGCGACGCTAGCGACGGTCGTCGCGTGGCACAGTCTGGGCTCTCCCCACGACGAAGTTTTCCAGGAGTGTCCCCATGGCTGTCCATCGCATCGCCGCCATCGCCGGTGACGGCATCGGCACCGAAGTCATGCCCGAAGGCCTGCGCGTTCTCGAGGCCGTGGCCAACCGCTTCGACATCGGCCTGGCCATCGACCATTTCGACTTCGCGTCGTGGAACTGGTACGAGAAGCACGGCAGCATGCTGCCGGCCGACTGGAAGGCGCAAATCGGCGGCCACGACGCGATCTTCTTCGGCGCCGTCGGCTGGCCGGCGAAGATCCCGGACCACATCTCGCTCTGGGGGTCGCTCCTGAAGTTCAGGCGCGAGTTCGATCTCTACGTGAACCTGCGGCCGGCCCGCCTGATGCCCGGCGTGCGCTCGCCGCTCGCCGGCCTGAAGCCGGGCGACATCGACATGATGATCGTGCGCGA
>JANXWR010000292.1 GCA_025351025.1 Burkholderiales bacterium
TGAGCTGCACCTGGCCGGCGCGCACCGCCTTGATCTCCCAGCCCTCGAGGACCATGCCGGCCTCGTAGCGCTCTTCGATGTGGTAGTCGAAGCGGGCACGGCGATTCTCGGCAATGGACAAGAGGGCGACTCCTAAAATGGGTCGATTCTATGAAGCACGTCAAGAAGTCGGTGCTGCTCTGGTACACGGCGCGTGAGATCTACGAACTGGTGGTCGATGTCGCGGCCTATCCGAAGTTCCTGCCCTGGTGCGAGCGCGCCGAAATCCTGCGTCGCGACGACGACGGCCTGACGGCACGGCTCTTCCTCGCCTACTCCGGCATCCGCCATGCCTTCACCACGCGCAATGTGCAGGTGAAGGACGAATCGGTGCACATCGGCCTGGTCGACGGGCCATTCTCGCTGCTCGACGGCTTCTGGCGCTTCGTGCCCCTGCCTTTGCCGGCGATCCCCGGCGGCGCCGCGACGACGAGTGCCTGCAAGATCGAGTTCGAGCTGCGCTACGCCTTTTCCAGCGGTGTGCTCGAGGCGGCGATCAGCCCGGTCTTCGACCGTATCGCCAACACCTTCGTCGACTCCTTCGTGCGCCGCGCCGAGCAGGTCTATGGGCCGCGCTGAGGGCGCGGCGACGATCCGCGTCGCCGTCGCCTGGACGCCGAAGGCGGGCGTAGCCTTCGAGCTTGCCCTGGAGCTGCCCACCGGCGCGACGGCGCTCGATGCGATCCGCGCCAGCGGCCTGCTCGACCGCGAGGCCGGCATCGACATCTCGACGCAGCCGGTCGGCATCTGGGGCAGGGTGGCGGCGCTCGACAGCGCGCTCGCCGAGGGCGACCGAGTCGAGATCTGCCGGCCGTTGACGATCAATCCGAAAGAGGCGCGGCGGCGGCGCGCGCAGGGACGCAAGTAGGCCGCGCGGCGGTCGCTATTTGCAATCGGCCGTGATCGCGTCCTTGGTGTGCTGGGTTTCGTCGGCGCGCTGCTTGTCGTCGAGAAACTCGCGTTCGCCCTTGTCGTTGGTGCGCGTGACGCGGATGCCGCTGTCGAGGGTGCGCAACTGCGCCCGGGCGCGGGCGCAGTTGTCGGCCTTGAGTGCGGCGACGCGGTCTTCTTCGGCCTTGTTCTTCAAGGCGTGGTCGGCCTCGGCCTTCTTGCGCCTGGCCTCGAGTTCGGGGTCGACGAGCTTCGGCGCGAGCGGGCTCGACGCCGAGCCGACCACCTGCGCCGAAGAAGCGGCCGACGCGGCCGGGAGCGGCGAGAACGGCGTGTTGCGTCGCTGTGCCGAAGGCCGGGCCAGGATGTCCTGATCGGGTGTGCCCAATGGTGGGGGCAGGTCGCTGTACTGGACGTGGCCGCTCTTGTCCTTCCATTTCCATTGCGCCTCGGCAGGCAGCACGACCAGCGCGAGGAGGGTGGCAAGGACCGTCGCGAGGGAGCGTAGAACGTGGGGTCTGACCATGGGAGCGAGGCGCTTCGTGGTTACCCGTCGAGTGTAGCGGCGCGCCCCCTTGCCAGAGACCGGGCCGCCGGCGCAAAGCGGTACTTTGCGACTCCATCCGTATAATTCGCTTTTGTCTACGGCCCGGCGCTGCGCACCTTGACTTCGCTCCGCGAAGTTAGCCTACGACGCAACGGCGCAAGGCCGTTGTGCGTAAGGAGCCAATTTCATATGCGCCTTCTGGGCAAAGCGCTGACCTTCGACGACGTGCTGCTGGTGCCGGCGTTTTCGAGCGTCCTGCCGCGCGACACCAACCTCGCTACCTCCCTCTCCCGAAACATCCGCCTCAACCTGCCGCTCGTCTCGGCAGCGATGGACACGGTCACCGAGGCGCGCCTGGCGATCGCCCTGGCGCAGGAGGGCGGCATCGGCATCGTGCATAAGAACCTGTCGCCGAAGCAGCAGGCGGCCGAGGTGGCCAAGGTCAAACGCTACGAATCGGGCGTGCTGCGCGACCCGATCACGGTCTCGCCCGAGATGACCGTGCGCGAGGTGATCGAGCTCTCGAAGGCGCGCGGCGTCTCGGGATTTCCGGTCGTGCAGGGCAAGACCGTGGTCGGCATCGTCACCAACCGCGACCTGCGTTTCGAAACGCGGCTCGACGCGCCGGTCAAGGAAATCATGACCCAGCGCGACCGCCTGGTGACAGTGCGCGAGGGCGCGTCGCTGGCCGAAGGCAAGGCGCTGATGCACAAGCAGAAGCTCGAGCGTGTCGTCGTCGTCAACGACGCCTTCGAGCTGCGCGGCTTGATGACGGTGAAGGACATCACCAAGCAGACCAGCTTTCCCGCCGCGGCCCGCGACGCGCTCGGCAAGCTCCGCTGCGGCGCGGCGATCGGCGTCGGCGAGGGCACCGAAGAGCGCGCCGAGCTGCTCGTCGCGGCCGGTGTCGACGTCATCGTCGTCGACACCGCGCACGGGCACAGCGAAGGCGTGGCCGAGCGCGTGCGCTGGGTCAAGCGCAACTTCCCGAATGTCGACGTCATCGGCGGCAACATCGCCACCGGCGCTGGCGCGCTGGCGCTGGTCGAGGCCGGCGCCGACGCGGTGAAGATCGGCATCGGCCCGGGCTCGATCTGCACCACCCGCATCGTCACCGGCGTCGGCGTGCCGCAGATCATGGCCATCGACGCCGTCGCCAAGGCGCTCGCCGGCAGCGGCGTGCCGCTCATCGCCGACGGCGGCGTGCGCTTCTCGGGCGACCTGGCCAAGGCGATCGCCGCCGGCGCCGACTCGGTGATGATGGGCGGCGCCTTCGCCGGCACCGAAGAGGCGCCCGGCGAGGTCATCCTGTACCAGGGCCGCACCTACAAGAGCTACCGCGGCATGGGCTCGATCGGCGCCATGCAGCAGGGCTCGGCCGACCGCTACTTCCAGGAAGGCGAAGCGAGCACCGCCGGCTCCGTGGGCGGCGCCAAGCTCGTGCCCGAGGGCATCGAAGGGCAGGTGCCGTACAAGGGCTCGGTCGTCGGCATCATCTTCCAGATGGGCGGCGGGCTACGCGCCTCGATGCACTACTGCGGCTGCGCCAGCATCGCCGAGATGCACGAGAAAGCCGAGTTCGTCGAGATCACGTCCGGGGGGTTGCGCGAGAGCCACGTCCACGACGTGCAGATCACCAAGGAAGCGCCGAACTACCGCGCCGAATGACGACTCCTGCTCCGGCTGTCGCGGCGCACGCGCGTGCCGCGGCGATGCCATTCATCATGATCACGGTGCTGATCGACATGATGTCGATCGGCCTGATCGTGCCGGTGCTGCCGGGCCTGGTCGGCAGCTTCACGTCGTCGCAGTCCGAGCAGGTGTGGTGGTACGGCGCCGTCGCCTTCGCCTTCAGCTTCGCCAACTTCTTCTCCTCGCCGGTGCTCGGCGCGCTTTCCGACAAGTACGGGCGCCGGCCGGTGCTTCTGATGGGCTTTTGCGCACTGTCGCTGAGCTTCTTCGTGACCGGGCTGGCGACCGCGCTGTGGATGCTGATCGTCGTGCGTTTGTTCAGCGGTGCGATGCAGTCGAACGCATCGGTCGCCAACGCCTATGTCGCCGACATCACCGAGCCGGAGCAGCGCGCCAAGCGCTTCGGCATGCTCGGCGCGATGTTCGGCCTCGGCTTCATCCTCGGCCCGGTGATGGGCGGCCTGCTCGGTGCGATCGACCTGCACTTGCCTTTCTTCGCCGCCGGCACCCTGGCGCTGATCAACCTGCTCTACGGCTGGTTCGTGCTGCCGGAATCGCTGCCGCTCGACAAGCGCCGGCCGATCGACTGGAAAACGGCCCTCAATCCAGTGGCGGCGCTCTCGCAGCTGCGCAACCTGCACGGCGTCGGCGCGCTGGTGGCCGTCATCGCCTGCGCGTCACTCTCGCAATTCATCCTCTACACGAGCTGGGTGCTCTACACGACGTTCAAGTTCGGCTGGGGCCCGCAGCAGAACGGCTGGTGGCTGTTCACGGTCGGCGTCATGTCGGTGTTGGTCCAGGGCGTGCTGCTCGGCCGCCTGCTCGCGCGCTTCTCGCCGCAGCGCCTCACCGTCGTCGGCCTGTTCTCGTCGGTGTTCGCCTACCTGGCCTACGGGCTGACGAACGAGGGCTGGATGCTGTACGCCATCGTCGTCTGCAACATCCTCGCGTTCGTCGTCGCTGCGTCGATCCAGAGCATCATTTCCGGTGCGGCCGATGCGACGACGCAGGGTCGCACCATGGGCGCCGTCAGCGGGCTGCAGAGCCTGATGGCGGTGATCGCGCCGACGTTGAGCGCGCCACTGCTCGGGGTGGTTTCACACCTGCCGCGCGGCGACTGGCGCATCGGCGCGCCGTTCTACTTCTGTGCCTTGCTCCAGCTTGCCGCGCTCGGCCTGGCGTGGATGCATTTCAGCAAGGCACGACGGGCGCGTCTCGACGTCGTGCCGCACACCCCATGAGCGCGCATGGCCGCTCCAACGCGCTCATCCCGGAGCGCGCAGCGCGGAGGGTAGTCCGATGAGCAAAACCTCACCCATGCACGACCGGATCCTCATCCTCGACTTCGGCTCGCAGGTGACGCAGCTGATCGCGCGGCGCATCCGCGAGGCGCATGTCTTCTGCGAGATCCATCCCAACGACGTCAGCGACGCCTTCGTCCGCGAGTTCGCGCCGAAGGGCATCATCCTCTCGGGCAGCCATGCCTCGACGTACGAAGAGCACGAGCTGCGCGCGCCCAATGCGGTGTTCGAGCTCGGCGTGCCGGTGCTCGGCATCTGCTACGGCATGTTCACGATGGCGGTGCAGCTCGGCGGCCAGGTCGAGGCAAGCACGCATCGCGAGTTCGGCTACGCCGAGGTGCGGGCGCGCGGGCACACGAAGTTGTTCGACGGCCTGCAGGACTTTTCGAGCGACGCCGGCCACGGCATGCTGAAGGTCTGGATGAGCCACGGCGACAAGGTCACCGACCTTCCGCCGGGCTTTTCGCTGATGGCCTCGACGCCGAGCTGCCCGATCGCCGGCATGGCCGACGAAAGCCGCGGCTACTACGCGGTGCAGTTCCATCCCGAGGTCACGCACACCGTCAAGGGCCGCGAGATCCTCGAGCGCTTCGTCCTCGAGATCGCCGGCGCAAAGCCCGACTGGGTGATGGGCAACTACATCGACGAGGCGGTGGCGAAAATCCGCGAGCAGGTCGGCGACGACGAGGTCATCCTCGGCCTTTCCGGCGGCGTCGACTCGAGCGTCGCCGCGGCGCTGATCCACAAGGCGATCGGCGACCGCCTCACCTGCGTCTTCGTCGACCACGGCCTGCTCCGCCTCGACGAAGGCCGACTGGTGATGGAGATGTTCGCGAATCGCGTGCACGTGAAAGTGATCGCCGTCGACGCGAGCGAGCAGTTTATCGGCCATCTGGTCGGCGTGAGCGATCCCGAAGCCAAGCGCAAGATCATCGGCCGCGAGTTCGTCGAGGTGTTCACGCGCGAGGCCGGCAAGCTGAAGCAGGCGAAGTGGCTGGCCCAGGGCACCATCTATCCCGACGTCATCGAGTCGGGCGGCGCCAAGACCAAGAAGGCGATCACGATCAAGAGCCACCACAACGTCGGCGGCCTGCCCGAGACGCTCGGACTGAAGCTGCTCGAGCCCTTGCGCGAGCTGTTCAAGGACGAGGTGCGCGAGCTCGGTGTCGCCCTCGGCCTGCCGCACGACATGGTCTACCGCCACCCGTTCCCGGGGCCCGGCCTCGGCGTGCGCATCCTCGGCGAGGTGAAGCGCGAATACGCCGACCTGCTGCGCAAGGCCGACGCCATCTTCATCGAGGAGTTGCGCAACACCGTCGATCCGGTCAGCAAGCAGACCTGGTACGAGCTGACCTCGCAGGCCTTCACCGTCTTCCTGCCGGTGAAGAGCGTCGGCGTGATGGGCGACGGCCGCACCTACCAGTACGTGGTCGCGCTGCGCGCCGTTCAGACCAGCGACTTCATGACCGCCGATTGGGCCGAGCTGCCGTACGCGCTGCTGAAGAAGGTGTCGAGCCGCATCATCAACGAGGTGCGCGGCATCAACCGCGTGACTTACGACGTGTCTTCCAAGCCGCCGGCGACGATCGAGTGGGAGTAGGGCGCGCCGCGCCGGCATCGGGCAGTACGATCGGAACCGGTTTTTCAGCGCGAACAGAGGCGGCCATCAAAGCGATCTTCGGAGTTCTCTCGTTGCTTGTCGCGCTCACCGTCGTTGGTCTGCTCGCCAAGTCGCAATTGCATGCGGCAAGCAGCGGGCTCGTTGCGCGCTCCGGCGACGCGGCAAGCCAGACCGCGGCGTCGGCCGCCGCACTCGGCACGCCGACCGTCGCGGAGCAGGCCCGGGACCTCGAGCAGAAGGCGCGCGACGACGTGGCGCGGGCGCTCCAGCAGGGCGCCGACCGCAACGCCGCCGCTGATCGATGACGACCGAACAACAGGACCAAGCCGGCATGCGGCTGGCCCTCGACCAGGCGCACAACGCCTGGCTCGTCGGTGAAGTGCCCGTGGGTGCGGTGATCGTGCGCGACACGCCGAGCGGCCGCCAGGTGCTGGCCACCGGCTACAACCGGCCGATCACCGACCATGACCCGACCGCGCACGCCGAGATCGTCGCCCTGCGGCATGCGGCGCAATTGCTCGGCAACTATCGGCTGCCCGAATGCGAGGTCTACGTCACGCTCGAGCCCTGCGCGATGTGCGCGATGGCGCTGCTCCACGCCCGCGTCAAGCGGGTGGTCTACGGCGCGCTCGATCCCAAGGCCGGCGGCGGCGGCTCGGTCATCGACGTCTTCGGCACGCCGGCCTTGAACCACCACACCGAGGTCGTCGGCGGCGTCCTCGCCGAGGCCTCGGCCGAGGTGCTGCGCTCGTTCTTCGTCGAGCGGCGCGAGCAGTATCGGCAGCGTCGCGCGATGCCCTCGGCGTCGCCGCCGGTCGGTGACGCGGAGACCGACGAGGCACCGGTCGCGATCCCGGGCGGCGAGTCGCTCGAGATCGGCGGCGAGCCGGAACGATGAGCGCTTCGCTTCCATCGCTGCGGCTGTTCTCGCCGGCGGGCGTGCTGCGCTCGGTCGCACCCCTGCGGCGCGCCGCGGCTCGGCTCGGCCGACTCGGTTTCGACGTGACCGTCGACGAAGCGGCGGCACTGAAGGCGCAGCGCTTCGCCGGCGACGACGAGGCCCGGCTCGCCGCCCTGCATCGGGTCGCCGCGGCGCGGCCGAGCGTCGCGCTCGCCACCCGCGGCGGCTACGGTCTGACGCGACTGCTCGACTGCATCGACTGGAAGCAGATCGCCAAGAGCGTCGAGGCCGGCACGCGCTGGGTCGGCATGAGCGACATGACCTCGCTGCAGCTCGGCCTGCTGGCGCATGGCGGCGGCGCGATCACCTGGGCCGGACCGCTCGCCTGCGAAGATTTCGGCAGGCGCGAGAGTGAAGGCGGCGTCGACGACGTGACCGAGGCCTGCTTCGTCGAGGCGATGTCCGGCGCGCTCGAGGCGGTCGGCTTTTGCACCGATGCCGGCCTCGACGGGCTCGAGGCGCGCGGCACGCTCTGGGGCGGCAACCTCTGCGTCGTCAACTCGCTGCTCGCGACGCCGCACTTTCCGCGCGTCAAGGGCGGCATCCTCTTTCTCGAGGACGTCAACGAGCATCCGTACCGGATCGAGCGCAACCTGCTGCAGCTGCAGCAGGCGGGGGTGCTCGAGGCGCAGCGGGCCGTCGTTCTCGGCGCCTTCACGGCCTCGAAGAAGTCGCCCAACGATCGCGGCTATGCGCTGGCGACGGCGATCGCGCGCATCCGCGCCGCGACGAAGACGCCGATCCTCACGGGCCTCCCGTTCGGCCACGTCGCCACCAAGGTGACGATGCCGGTGGGCGCACGCGTGCACCTGCTCGTCGACGGGAGGAACGCTTTCCTCGGCTGGTAGCATCCCGGCTCGATGAACCCGCGCCTCCAAGCCTGCATTGCCCGGGGCCTCGCCCTGGTGGCAGCCACGCTCGGCCTGGCCGCCTGCAACAACAGTCCCTACGCCGACGGTGCCGCGGCGACGAACACGCTGTTCTATTCCTTCGACGAGCGCTCGCCGCGCTACCTCGATCCGACCGCCTCGTACACCAATCCGGAAGCCGCCTACACCTATCAGATCTACGAGCCGCTCTACGGCTACCACTACCTGAAGCGCCCCTACACCCTGGAGCCGAAGGCGGCGGCCGAGGTCGTCAAGCCGTACTACCTCGACAAGGCCGGGCTGCGCCTGCCGGACGACGCGAGCGCCGAGCAGATCGCCGAGAGCGTCTACGACATCCCGATCAAGCACGGCATCATGTATGCGCCGCACCCGGCGTTCGTGAAGAACGCTCAGGGCGAATACCTCTATCACCACCTGACGCGCGCCCAGCTCGGCGACAAGCGCTCGCCCTGGGACTTCGAGCAGCAGGGCACGCGCGAGCTGGTCGCCGACGATTTCGTCTATGCGCTGAAGCGCCACGCGACGACGCGCATCGAGGCGCCGATCTTTTCCGTGTTCGCCGAGTACGTGATCGGCCTGAAGGCCTATGCCGAGATGGTCAGGGCCGAGGATGCGAAGCTGCTCAAGGGCCTGCCCGACGACATCCACGACAAGCCCTTCCTCGACTTCCGCAAATGGCCGCTCGAAGGGGCCGAGGCGGTCGATCCGCACCTGCTGCGCATCCGACTGAAGGGCAAGTACCCGCAGTGGAGCTACTGGATGGCGATGCCCTTCGTCGCGCCGATTCCGTGGGAGGCCGACGCCTTCTACGCGCAGAACGGCATGAGCGACAACGGCCTGTCGCTGAACCAGTGGCCGGT
>JANXWR010000304.1 GCA_025351025.1 Burkholderiales bacterium
GCACCGTGCAGTAGGCGAGCGCGACGCCGTAGTCGCCGTTGCCGACGCGGCCGATGATGTAGGTCGTTGCCAGTTCGTTCTCCGCGGTCACGAGGAAGATCACCGCCGAGACGGTCGTCATCGAGCGCACGAAACTGTAGATCAGCGCGGCGACGATGGCCGGCTTGAGCAGCGGCAGCACGACGCGGCGCAGCGTCGTCGAGGTGCGCGCGTGCAGCATCGTAGAAGCTTCGTCGAGCGAGCGGTCGATCTGCTTGAAGGCGGCGGCGCCGGCGCGCACGCCGACCGGCAGGCTCCTGAACACGAAGCAGAGGACGATGATGAGCGCTGTGCCGGTCAGCTCGAAGGGCGGCACGTTGAAGACCAGCACGTAGCTGACGCCGAGCACGGTGCCGGGAATCGCGAAGGCGAGCAAGGCGCCGAACTCGAAGGTGGCCTGGCCGCGAAAGCTCGTTCGCGCCAGCAGCCACGAGATGAGCAGGCCGAGCGCGGCACAGAGCGGCGCCGCGAGCGCCGAGAGCTTGAGCGTCGTGAAGAGCGAGTTCCACGCCGTGCCGGCCCAGACCAGTCCGCCGCCGACGTCGGCGTTGCCCCACTGAAGGTCGAAGGCGGTGATGAAGTGGCGAAAGGTCGGCGTGTAGTCGCGGCCCCAGGTGGCGACGAAGCCGCCGGCAAAGGCGAACAGGTAGACGACGATGGTGAAAGCGAGCCACGGAAGCACGACGGCCAGCATGGCGCGCGACAGGCCCGTCGGCAGCCTCATCGGCAAGCCGGCGTCGCCCTTGCCCGAGACGGTCGTGTAGCCGGCCTTGCCGACCACCTTCTGCTGCAGCAGAAAGACGCCGAGCGCGAAGGCCGAGAGCACGAGCGCCAGCGATGCGGCGCGGCCCTGGTCGAACTGCGCACCCACGATGGCGAAGAAGACATCGGTCGAGAGCTCCGCGTACTGGCCGCCCACGACGATCGGGTTGCCGAAGTCGGCGATGCTTTCGATGAAGCCGACCAGAAAGGCGTTGGCGAGGCCGGGCTTGAGCAGCGGCAAGGTCACGGTGCGAAACGTCGTCCAGCGGTCGGCGCGCAGCGTCTGTGCCGCCTCTTCGAGCGACGGACTGATGCCGGCGACCACGCCGCGCATGATCAGGCAGGCGATCGGCGTGAAGGCGAAGAGTTGCGCCAGCCAGAGCCCGAACAGGCCGTAGAACCAGCGCGTCGGCGTGATGCCGAAGACGGCCTCGAGGATCTGGTTGACGATGCCGGCGCGGCCGAACAGGAGGATCAGGCCGAGGCCGACGACGAAGGGCGGCGTGATGATCGGCAACAGCGACAGCAGGTTGACCGGCCCCCTCAGCCGCTGCGCACCGCGCTCGGCGGCGAGCGCGAGCATGGTGCCGAGCAGCGTCGTGCCGAAGGCCGTCTGCAACGCGAGAAAGAGCGTGTTCCAGGCGACGCCGCAACGCACGCCGCCGGCCAGGCACGACAGGCCCCAGATGCGCTCGTGGCCGAGCCGCTCGGCCCGCGCGCCGAGCGAGAAGCGGCCGGCGTCGTCGAGAAAGGCGCCGGTCAGCGCCACGGCCACCGGCAGCGACACGAACAGGAGCAGCAAGGCACTGCAGAGAACGACCGCCGAGGCGACGAAGGCGTCGCCTCGAAAGCGGCCGAGCGAAGCGAGGCCGCAGCCGAGCAGCATGAGCAGCGCGAGCAGGGTCAGTGCGCCGCCGAGGCCGATGCCGGCCTGACCGGCGCTCAAGGCGCCGAAGGCGGTGGCCAGCCAGGCGAACGACCAGCCGCTGGCACCAATCGAAAAGCCGCTGGCAAGGATGCCGACGAGACCGATCGCCGCGCCGCCGGCGGCGAGCCGGCCGCGGGTCGTGCCCCGGGCGAAGCTCGCCGCCGCGCACACGGCGAGCGCGGCAAAGGCGCTCCACAGCCAGGGCTTGCCGAGCATCGCCGCGGCACGCACGCCGCTCGCCGAATCGACGGCGCTGAACGTGCTTCGCACCGACTCGAACAGGCTCTTGTCGCCGGCCAGGTACCAGGGCAGGACGAGAAAGGCAATCAGGCCGAGGCCGCTCCAGGCGACGAGCGCCGCCCGCGTGCGGTCGCGCGCGACGCCGACTCTCACGAAAGGGCTGGCGTCATGCGACTCGGCTCACTTCGGCAGCGAGTTCACGTCCTTCTCCCAGCGCGCGATCAGGCGCTTGCGCTCGGCGCTGGCGCCGTACTTCGCGTAGTCGTAGTTGATGAGCTTGACCTTCTTGAAGTCGGGCACGTTCGGATCGACCGGCGTCGCCTTGTTCGAGGGCAGCTGGTACTGGTGCGAGGCGGCGCCGAACTGCTGCGCCTGCGGCGTCAGCGCCCATTCGTAGAACTTCTTCGCCGCCTCGAGGTTCTTCGCGCCCTTGATAATCGACATCGAGCCGATCTCGGCGCCGGTGCCTTCCGAAGGCGTCACCGTCTCGATCGGAAAGCCCTGCTGCTTCTCGCCGGGGCCGTCATGCACGAAGCTGATCGAGACCGCCGTCTCGCCGCGCGCCACCGCCTTGATCGGCGCCGTGCCGGAACGCGTATAGGTGCTGACGTTCCTGTGCAGCGCCTTCAGGTAGTCGAAGGCCTTGTCCTCGCCCATCAGCTGCACCAGCGTGGCGATCATGGTGTAGGCGGTGCCGCTCGAGGCCGGGTTGGCGACCTGGATGTCGCCCTTGTATTCGGGCTTGAGCAGGTCGGCCCAGCTGCGCGGAATAGCCATCTTCTTCTTCGCCAGCAGCTCGGTGTTGTAGCCG
>JANXWR010000487.1 GCA_025351025.1 Burkholderiales bacterium
AGCGACTCTTCGCTGCCGCTCTGTTGCAGCCGCCACATCTCGGCGTAGCGCCCGTTTCGTGCGACGAGCTCGCTGTGCGTCCCCCGCTCCAGAATCCGGCCCTGCTCCATGACCAGGATCTGGTGCGCATCGACCACCGTCGACAACCGGTGCGCGATCACCAGCGCAGTGCGGTTCCTCGCCGCGCTCTGCAACTCGGCCTGGATGGCGCGCTCGTTGGCCGAGTCGAGCGCGGAGGTCGCTTCGTCGAAGATCATGACCGGCGGGTTCTTGAGCAGGGTGCGCGCAATCGCGACGCGCTGCTTCTCGCCGCCAGACAACTTCAGTCCGCGCTCGCCGACCATCGTGTCGTAGCCCTTCGGCGTCGAGACGATGAAGTTGTGGATGTGCGCGGCGCGCGCCGCCGCCTCGACCTCGCCGCGGCCGGCGACGGTGCGGCCGTAGGCAATGTTGTATTCGACGGTGTCGTTGAAGAGCACGGTGTCCTGCGGCACGATGCCGATCGCCTCGCGCAGACTCTTCTGCGTCACGTCGCGGATGTCCTGGCCATCGATCGAGATGCGGCCGGCGTTGATGTCGTAGAAGCGGAACATCAGCCGCGCCAGCGTGCTCTTGCCCGAACCCGAAGGGCCGACCACGGCGACTGTCTTGCCGGCCGGGATCTCGAAGCTCACGCCGTGCAGGATCTCGCGGTCGGCGTCGTAGCCGAAGCGCACGTCGGCGAAGCGCACGGCGCCACCACGGACCACCAGCGAAGGGGCGCCCGGCGCGTCGGCAATCTCGCGGTTCTGGCCGAGCAGCGCGAACATCTTTTCCATGTCGATCATCGACTGCTTGATCTCGCGGTAGATGACGCCGAGGAAATTGAGCGGGATGTAGAGCTGGATCATCAGCGCGTTGACGAGCACCAGGTCGCCGAGCGTCATCGTGCCGGCGACGACTCCGACCGTCGCCCGCCAGACCAGCAGCGTCACCGCCGTGGCGATGATCAGGCTCTGGCCGAGGTTGAGCACCGAAAGTGAGGTCTGCGACTTGATCGAGGCTTTTTCGAGCCGCTGCAGGTTGTAGTCGTAGCGCGCCTGCTCGAAGGGCTCGTTCGAGAAGTACTTGACCGTCTCGTAGTTGAGCAGCGCATCGAGCGCCTTGGTGTTGGCCTTCGAGTCCTGCTCGTTCATGGCGCGTCGAAAGCCGGTGCGCCACTCGGTCACGCTGACGGTGAAGGCGATGTAGACGACGAGGGCGCTGAAGGTGATGGCCGCGAACCAGCCGTCGAACTTGGCCGAGAGCAGCACGATGACCATCGTGATCTCGACCAGCGTCGGCAGGATGTTGTAGATCAGGTAGTTGAGCAGCGACTGGATCGAGCGCGAGCCGCGCTCGATGTCGCGCGACACGCCGCCGGTCTGCCGCTCGAGGTGAAAGCGCAGGCTGAGCTGCAGCAGGTGCTCGAAGGCCTCGAGCGAGACGCGCCGGGCGATGCGCGCCGCGACCGGATAGAACAGGAACTCGCGCAGCTCGGTGAAGAGCGTGATCGACAGCCGCAATGCGCCGTAGCCGATCAGGATCGCCACCGGCACGACGATCAAGCTGCGTGGGTCGCCGGGCTTGAGCGACAGCGCGTCGACCAGGCTCTTCAGGACCAGAGGCACGCCGATGTTGGCGAGCTTGGCGGCGACCAGGCAGGCCAGCGCCACGCCGACCCGCCAGCGCCACTGCCAGACATAAGGAAGGAGCTTGCCGAGCGTGCGCCAGTCGGACTTCGGCGGCTTTTCGGCCGAGTGGCCGGTGCCGATGGGCGCGGGTGGGGACAGCGTGGCAGGGCGCATGAATCAGGGTGAGCGAAGGAACGATTGGTGAAAGAATCGGCGGCCGCGACCGCGAGGTGACTGCAATATGCACGAGATCCACAAAGCACCCGACATCTTGTCGATCGCGCCGCTGAGCCTGCCGAACGACCGCCAGCTCGTCATGCGCGTGATGCCGATGCCGGCCGACGCCAACGGCAACGGCGACATCTTCGGAGGCTGGATCATGGCCCAGGTCGACGTCGCCGGCGCCGTCCTTCCGGCCAGGATCGCCAAAGGCCGGATCGCCACCGTCGCCGTCAACCAGTTCATCTTCAAGCAGCCGGTCTCGATCAGCGACCTGCTCAGCTTCTACGCCCGCGTCGAGCGGATCGGCCGCACCTCGGTGACGGTCAACGTCGAGGTCTACGCCGAGCGCGACCCGGCCAACCTGCACGTCGTCAAGGTGACCGAGGCCAACCTTACCTACGTGGCGATCGACCACGACGGCCGACCGAGACTCATCCCGACGAGCTGAGCTCGCTCAATCGACGAAGAAATCGAGCACGAAGTCCCTGGTCCCCGGCGTCACGCTGTAGCGCTCGAGGTCGGTCACGCCGTGCTCGGCGAGCAAGGTGTCGTCGATGAAGAAGTTGCCGCTCGTCGTCCTGGCATCGCTGGTCAGAATCAGCCAGGCGGCGTCGGCCAGGATCTCGGGGGTCCGGCAGGCGCCGAAGTCGATACCCGGGATCATCTGCAAGGCCGCGGTCTTGATCGCGGTGCGCGGCCACAGGCTGTTGACGGCGATGCCGAGCGGGCGAAA
>JANXWR010000340.1 GCA_025351025.1 Burkholderiales bacterium
CGCGCCGCAAGCAGCGCCGCGTGCCCGTTGCTGCCCCGGTCTTCGAGGCGAAAGGCGCAGCCGGTCGCGGTGCCGAGCTCGGGAATCGCCGGTGGCACCAAGGCGAAGATGAACGCGTCGCGCACCTTCGAGAGCGCGCCGAAGGCGCGCCCGGCGAGCGCCTGCGCCGAGTGCGCGGCGCCCTTGCGCTCGTCCCAGGGCTTGAGCGGCACGAAGGCGAGCGCCGCGTTCTGGCCGCTGCCCGAAAAGCTGAAGCCGAGCACGCTCACCATCTGGTCGACTTCGGGCTGATGCAGAAAGAAGTTCTCGGCCTGCTGCATGACGGCGAGGGTTCGCGCCTGAGTCGCGCCGGGCGGCAACTGGACGTTGGCGATCAGGTAGCCCTGGTCTTCGGTCGGCAGGAACGACGCCGGCATGCGCAGGAACATGAACACCGCCAAGGCGACGATCAGCGCGAACACGACCAGGAACCGGTCGGTGCGGCGCAGGATCCGGGCGACCCAGCCTTCGTAACCGTGCGTGGTCGCCTTGAAGCCGCGGTTGAACCAGCCGAACGGGCCGCGCTTTTCCTGCTTGTGGCCCTTCTCGACCGGCTTCAGGAAAGTGGCGCACAGCGCCGGGGTGAGCGAGAGCGCGAGGAACACCGAGAACAGCATCGAACTCACCATAACCAGCGAGAACTGGCGATAGATGTTGCCGACCGAACCGGCGAAGAAGGCCATCGGCAGGAACACCGAGACCAGGGTGACGCTGATGCCGACCAGCGCCGCCGTGATCTGGCCCATCGCCTTCTTGGTCGCGTCGCGTGGCGACAGGCCCTCCTCGCTCATGATGCGCTCGACGTTCTCGATGACGACGATCGCGTCGTCGACCAGGATGCCGACCGCGAGCACCATCGCGAACATCGTCAGCACGTTGATCGAGTAGCCGAAGACGTTCATCACGCCGAACGCGCCGAACAGCGCCACCGGCACGACGATGGTCGGGATGAGCGTGTAGCGCAGGCTCTGCAGGAACAGGTACATCACCAGGAAGACAAGGATCACCGCCTCGACCAGCGTCTCGACAACGCGGCTGATCGAGATCTTCACGAACTTGGAGCTGTCGTAGGGGATGCTCCACTGCACGCCTTGCGGGAAATAGGGCGCCAGCTCGCCCATGCGCTTCCTGATCAGCTCGGCGGTGGCGAGCGCGTTGCCGGTGGGCGAGAGCTGCACGCCGATGCCGGTCGAGGGCTTGCCGTTCAGGCGCGCGATCGTGCCGTAGCTCTGGCCGCCAAGCTCGACGCGGGCGACGTCCTGCAGCTTGACGGTCGAGCCGTCGGTATTGGCGCGCAGCACGATCTGGCCGAACTGCTCGACCGTCGTGAGCTGGCCGGCGACGACGACGGTGGCGCTGATCGGCGTGTTGGCGACGATCGGCAGGTCGCCGATCGTGCCCGACGACACCTGCGCGTTCTGCGCCCGGATCGCGGCGACGACGTCGTTGGTCGAGAGGTTGAAGCCTACCAGCTTGGCCGGGTCGACCCAGATGCGCATCGAGCGCTCGGTGCCGAAGAGCTGCGCCTGGCCGACGCCGGGAATGCGCTGGATCTCGGGCAGCACGGTGCGCGACGCGTAGTCGCCGAGGGCGATCGGGTCGAGCGCGCCGTTGCTCGACGACAGGATCGTGAAGAGCAGGAAGTTCGAGCGCGCCTTGTCGACGCGAACGCCCTGCTGCGTCACCGCCGCCGGCAGGCGCGGCGCGGCGCGCGAGAGGCGGTTCTGCACGTCGACCTGGGCGAGGTCGGGGCTGGTGCCGGTCTCGAAGGTCATGGTGATCGAGCCGACCCCGTTCGACTGGCCCACCGACTCGAAATAGATGAGGCCGGGCGAGCCGTTCATCTCCTGCTCGATGACGCTGATGACGCTGTCTTCGAGCGTCTGCGCGGAGGCGCCCGGGTAGACGGCGGTCAGCACGATCGAGGGCGGCGCGACGGTCGGGTACTGGGCGATCGGCAGCTGCTTGATCGAGACGCCGCCGAGCACGAGGATGAAGAACGCGATG
>JANXWR010000369.1 GCA_025351025.1 Burkholderiales bacterium
GGCGGCATTGGCGATCGCCTTGCCTCCGGCGGCGCGGATTTCTTCGGCGACGGCATGCGCCGCGATCGGCGCGCCGCCGGTGCCGTCGATGGCGCCGCCCAGATCGTTGACGACGACCGCCGCGCCGCGCGCCGCCAGCGCCAGCGCATGCAAGCGGCCGAGGCCGCCGCCTGCGCCGGTGACGATCGCAACCCGTCCATCGAATCGAATCGACATCTGTTTCCTTCTTCCGTCTCGAGTGAAAAGGGGATCGCTCAGCGCCGCGTCGCGCCGCGTGGCGCACCCCGCGCGCCCGACTTGCGCGCCACCGACTTGCCAGCGCGCGAGGGCAGCAAGGTGGCGCCGGAGCGCGCCCGGGCCTTGGCCTTCGTCGCAGCCTTGACGGCGCGATCGGCTTGCTTCAGGGCGACGATCTCGGTCGTCGCCGTGTCGTTGTCGGCAGCCTTGTCGCGGCGCGCGCGTGGTGCCAGCGCGTCTTCGCCTTCGCGGACGAGGCGGAAGTCGATCTTGCGTCCATCGAGGTCGACGCGGCTGACCTGCACTCGCACCCGCGTGCCGACGACGTAGCGAACGCCGGTGCGCTCGCCGCGCAGCTCCTGCTTGACCTCGTCGAAGCGGTAGTAGTCGCTGCCCAGCTCGGTGATGTGCACCAGGCCCTCGACGTAGAGGCCGTCGAGGGTGACGAAGAGGCCGAAGCTGGTCACCGCGCTGACCGTGCCGCCGTATTCCTCGCCGAGGTGCTCGCGCATGTAGCGGCACTTGAGCCAGGCCTCGACGTCGCGCGAGGCTTCGTCGGCGCGTCGCTCGTTGGCGCTGCAATGCGCGCCTGCCACTTCCCAGGCCTCGAGCTCGCCGCCCGGAACGAGCACCGGCACGGCAGGCAGGCCGGCCTTGGCGCTCTTGCTCGCCTTCCTGGCCGGCACTGGACGCGTGTTGCCCGCGCGCGAGGCAAGCATGTAGCGCCGGCCTTCGATCAAGGCCTTGATGACGCGGTGCACGAGCAGGTCGGGGTAGCGGCGGATCGGGCTCGTGAAGTGCGTGTAGGCCTCATACGCAAGTCCGAAGTGGCCGCTGTTGGTGCCGGTGTAGATGGCCTGCTGCATCGAGCGCAGCAGCATCGAGTGGATCTGCGCGGCGTCGGGCCGGTCCTTGGTCGCCTGCGCGATGGCCTGGAATTCGGCGGGCTTGGGGTCGTCGCCGATCGCCAGGCCGGGGCCGAGCGCCTTCAGGTAGTTCTGCAGCAGCGTCTTCTTCTCGGGCGTCGGCCCTTCATGGACGCGATAGAGCGCCGGGTGCTTGGCGCGGGCGATGAAGTCGGCCGAGCAAACATTGGCCGCCAGCATCGATTCTTCGATGAGACGGTGCGCCTCGGTGCGGGTGCGCGGCACGATCTTTTCGATGCGACCGTTCTCGTCGCAGACGATCTGCGTCTCGGTCGTCTCGAAGTCGATGGCGCCGCGCTTCGCGCGCGCCTTCAGCAAGGCCCGATACACGTCGTGCAGGTCGAGCAGGTGCGGCACCAGCGCCTCGCGCCGCGCCGCTTCGGGCCCGCGCGTGTTGGCGAGGATGGCTGCGACCTCGGTGTAGCTGAAGCGCGCCGCCGAGCGGATCACGCCCGGAAAGAACTGGTAGGCATGGACCTCGCCGTCGCCGGTGACGAGCATGTCGCAGACCATCGCCAGGCGCTCGACGTCGGGGTTCAGCGAGCAGAGGCCGTTCGAGATCTTCTCCGGCAGCATCGGGATGACGCGGCGCGGAAAGTAGACCGAGGTGGCGCGCTCGTAGGCGTCGGCGTCGAGCGGCTCGCCCGGCTTGACGTACTGGCTGACGTCGGCGATGGCGACCACCAGCCGCCAGCCCTTGGCGCGGCCGACCTTGGCCAGCTCGCAGTAGACGGCATCGTCGAAGTCGCGCGCGTCCTCGCCGTCGATGGTGACGAGCGGCACGTCGGTGATGTCGATGCGGCCCTTCTTGTCGGCGGCGCCGACGGTGTCGGGCAACGCCGCGGCCTGCGCCAGCGTCGCCTCGGAGAAGACATGCGGCACTTCGTACTTGCGCACCGCGATCTCGATCTCCATGCCGGGATCGTCAATCTCGCCGAGGACTTCGGTGACGCGGCCGAGCGGCTGGGAATGCAGTGAAGGCGGCTCGGTCAGCTCGATCGCGACGACCTGGCCGACGCTGGCGCCGGCCACGGCATTGCGCGGCACGATGATGTCCTGGCCGTAACGCTTGTCTTCGGGCGCGACCAGCCAGATGCCGCTTTCGTGCAGCAGCCGGCCGATGATGGGCGCCTTCTTGCGCTCGAGGATCTCGAACACGCGTCCTTCCGGCCGGCCCTTCTTGTCGTAGCGGATGATGCGCGCCTTGACGCGGTCGCGATGCAGCACCGAGCGCATTTCCTGCGGTGCGAGAAAGACGTCGGGGAGTGCGCCTTCGCGCACCAGAAAACCGTGGCCGTCGCGGTGGCCGAATACCGTGCCCTCGATTTCAGCCATCAGCTCGGTGCCGATGGATGCGGGGGTCTTGGAGGTTGTTGCTTTGATGATAAAGTCCGTGGTTGCCTGAGATGCCCAGGTGGCGGAATTGGTAGACGCACTAGTTTCAGGTACTAGCGGGTAACTCCGTGGGGGTTCGAGTCCCTTCCTGGGCACCAAGATTGAAGAGGACGCCTGAGGCGTCCCCGAAATGATTGAAACGAGAGCCCGCTTCGGCGGGCTTTTTGCTGGCCGTGTCGCAAACGTCGTCGCGTCGTTGCGGCATCAGATGACGAACTTCTTCGCCAGTCCGTCGGGGCGAAGGTCGTCGTACTCTTCGAACGGCTGATGGATCCACGGGCTCGTGGGCAGCAGCTCGACGTGATAGTCGGGCGTGTAGGTCGACATGCCCTTGGTCCAGAGCACGGCCGAGCGCAGCTCGCTGATCGAGGGCATGCCGCGCAGCCGGTCGACGACGGCGCGCAGGGTGATGCCCGAATCGGCGAGATCGTCAACGAGCAGGACGCGGCCGGCGAGCTCACCCTTGGGCAGGGTGATGTACTTGGCGAGGTCGAGGCGGCCCTGGATCGTGCCGGCTTCGGCGCGATAGGAGCTCGTCGACATGATCGCCAGCGGCTTGTCGAAGACCCGCGACAGCACGTCGCCCGGCCGCATGCCGCCGCGCGCCAGGCACAGGATCTGGTCGAAGGCCCAGCCCGACGCGTGGATCTTGAGCGCCAGGCGCTCGATCAGCATGTGGTATTCGTCCCAGGAAACGTAGAGGTGTTTGCCGTCGTCGGTAAGCATGCTGGATCGGTGTCGGGCTAGGCGTGAATAAGCTAGGCGGCAAGGCGGCGCGGCGCCGCGGTGCCGGGCTGATAGGGATGGCGGAGCAGGATCGTGTGCGTGCGGTCCGGGCCGGTCGAGACCATGTCGACCGGCGCGCCGATGAAGGCCTCGACGCGCTGCAGGTAGCGCCGCGCGTTCACCGGCAAGGCGCTCCACTCGGTCACGCCGAAGGTGGATTCGGTCCAGCCCGGGAAGGTCTCGTAGATGGGGACGCAGGCGAAGATGTCATCGGCGTCGAGGGGAAGAATGTCGATCCGCTTGCCGCCCAGCTCGTAGCCGACGCAGACCTTGATTTCAGCCAGGCCGTCGAGCACGTCGAGCTTGGTGATGCACAGGCCCGAGATGCCGTTGATGATGATCGAGCGCTTGAGCAGCGCCGCGTCGAGCCAGCCGCAGCGGCGCGCCCGGCCGGTGACGGTGCCGCGCTCCTGGCCGACGGTCGACAGGTGGTGGCCGATCGTGCCGGGCTCGTCGATCGGCAGCTCGGAAGGGAACGGCCCGCCGCCGACGCGCGTGGCGTAGGCCTTGGTGATGCCGAGAATGTAGTGCAGCTGGTCGGGGCCCACGCCCGAGCCGGCCGACGCGTTGCCGGCGACGCAGTTGCTCGAGGTCACGAAGGGATAGGTGCCGTGATCGATGTCGAGCAGGGTGCCCTGCGCGCCCTCGAACAGGATGTTGGCGCCGCGCTGATGCAGCTTGTGCAGCGCATAGCCGACGTCGCCGATCATCGGCCGCATCGCCTCGCCGGCGCGCATCGCCATCTCGAATATCGGCTCGAACTCGAGGGCCTTGCCGCCGAGCTGGCCGACCAGCACGAAGTTGTGCAACTCGAGCAGCTCGCGCAGCTTGGCGGCGAAGCGTTCGGGGTGCTTCAGATCCTGCACGCGCAGCGCGCGGCGCGCCACCTTGTCTTCGTAGGCCGGACCGATGCCCTTGCCGGTGGTGCCGATCTTGCCGGCGCCGCTGGCCTCGCGCTTCCTCTCGCGCGCCTTGTCGAGCTCGACGTGGAAGGGCAGGATCAGCGGGCACGATTCGCTGACGAGCAGGCGCGAGCGGACGTCGAGGCCGATCGCTTCGAGCCGGCCGATCTCGGCGAGCAGGTGCGCCGGGTCGACGACGACGCCGTTGCCGATGAAGCAGGCGACGCG
>JANXWR010000391.1 GCA_025351025.1 Burkholderiales bacterium
CCCAACCGAGGCCCCATGCGCCGAGCGTCGGGTTTTCCCAGTCGTCCTCGACGAAGCGGATGTCGTTCTGCTTGAGGTCAAAACCCAGTTCTTCCAGCGAGCCGAGATAGAGTTCGAGGATGTTTTCCGGGGCTGGCTTCAGCACCACCTGGTATTGGTAGTAGTGCTGAAGGCGGTTCGGGTTGTTGCCGTAACGGCCGTCTTTCGGTCGGCGGCTCGGCTGCACGTAGGCGGCCTTCCACGGCTCGGGGCCGATCGCGCGCAGAAAGGTCGCGGTGTGGCTGGTGCCGGCGCCGACCTCCATGTCGTAGGGCTGCAGCAGCGCGCAGCCGTGCCCCGACCAATAGGTCTGCAGACGAAGAATGATGTCCTGGAACGAGAGCATCGCGCGGGATTCTCGGGTTTCCGTCACGAGGCGGGCGTGCTCTTTGACGAGCACCGATTTTACGGGCGTCGTCGCGAGACGACGGCGAGCAGCAGCATCGCCGTCGCCCCCAGGAACGGCGGCCACAGGCCGAATCGCCCGGCCCAGGCCGCGAACGGCGTGAGGCCGCTGCGTCCTTCGACGGTCGCTTCGAGCACGCCACGCGTGAAAGGTGGGAGCGAGGCGGTGACGACGCCGCGGTGGTCAACGACAGCCGTGGCGCCGGTGTTCGTGGCACGGATCATCGGCCGCTGCAACTCGAGCGTGCGCATGCGCGAGATCTCGAGGTGCTGGCCGACCGCGATCGTCTCGCCGAACCAGCCGATGTTGCTGATGTTAGCGAGGAAGGTCGGCGCCGACGCCTCGGGAACGAAGCGCGCCGCCAGGTCCTCGCCGAACAGATCCTCGTAGCAGATGTTGGGCGCGACCCGCTCGCCCTTGACGACGAACGAGGGCGCGGTGAGCGGCCCGCGATTGAAGTCGCCGAGCGGAATGTTCATCAGCTCGGTGAACCAGCGGAAGCCGCGCGGAATGAATTCGCCGAAGGGAACGAGATGGTGCTTGTCGTAGCGATAGAAGCCGCCCGGCAGGGCGGCGGTCACGGCGGAGATGCCGGCCGCCGAATTGGTGTAGCCGACGTCGTCGTTGCCGAGCGGCAGGCCGACGATGGCGGCGCGGCCGGGCTGGCGGAACCTGGCCAGCACGCCGTTCCACCACTCGTCATCGAGCTGGCTCGGCAGGAGCGGAATCACGGTCTCGGGGCCGACGACGAGGTCGCCGCGCGCGCCGGCGAGCTGCGCCCCGGTCAGGGCGAGCGCCTCGGGCACGAAGCGGGCCGAGAACTTCTCGTCCTGCGGCACGTTGCCTTGCAGCAGCGTCACCGAAAGCGTCGTCGTCGGCTTGGTGAAATCGACACCGCCGGCCACGACGCCGAGCCCGACCGCGACAAGCAGCGCGGCGCTCGGCGCAAACCACCCGCGCGGCGTGCCGAGCCGGCTGAAGCCGAGGGCCGCCGCCAGGCCAGCGGCCACCGCGCCGACGCCGTAGACGCCGAGCCACGGCGCGTAGCCGCCGAGCGGCGAATCGACCTGCGCGTAACCGCTCGCGACCCAGGGAAAGCCGGTGAAGATGACGCCGCGCGCCAGCTCGGCGAGCAGCCAGACGGCGGCGAAGAGGGCGGCGCCGGGCAACGGCGCGCGGCCGCGCCAGCACGCCACCGCCGCCATCGCCGCCGCGAGGTAGAGCGAGAGAAAGCTGGACAACGCGAACACCGCCAGCGCGGCGAGCCAGGCGGGCAGGCCGCCGTAGCGGTGCATGCTAACGAAGAGCCACCAGGTGCCGGCGCAGAGCCAGGCCGTGCCGAACGCATAGCCGAGCACCGCGGCGCGACCGGGCGAAGCCTGGCCGACGCGCCATGCGAGCAGCGCGATGGCCATCATCTGCGCGGGCCAGAACAAGGTGTGCACGAAGGCGATCGTCTGCGCCGCGCCGAGCGGGGCCACGAAGCCGGCATCGAACCCGGCCGGCCACGGCTCGCCGCGCTGCGGGCGGTCGGCGACCGATTCGGTCAAGCGCCGTCCGAGCCCAGCGCCTCTTCGGCGGCACGGGTGACCTTGAACCAGCGCACCGCGCCGCCGCGCGTCAGCATCACCGAGAAGACGAGGCCGGACACCGTCACCGACTCGCCGCGCCGCGGCACGCGGCCGAGCTCCTGGGCGACGAGGCCGCCGATGGTGTCGAACTCGTCGGTCGGCAGGGCGACGTCGAAGAAGCCGTTCACCACCGCCACGCTGGTGTCGCCGGCGACGCGCTGGCCGCCGTCGGCGAGCGTGTAGATGCTGCTCTGGCCGTCCTTGTCGTCGAACTCGTCTTCGATCTCGCCGACGATCTCTTCCAGCACGTCCTCGATGGTCAGCAGGCCGGCGGTGCTGCCGAACTCGTCGATGACGATGGCCAGGTGGTTGCGGTTGGAGCGAAAGTCGCGCAGCAGGTCGTTGAGCGCCTTCGACTCGGGCACGAAAACGGCCGGGCGCAAGAGGGTGCGCAGGCTGAGGTCGGGCGAGCGCTGCAGCTTGAGCAGATCCTTGGCGAGCAGGATGCCGATGACGTTGTCCCGTCGCTCCTCGAACACCGGAAACCGCGAATGGCCGGTGCGGATGATGACGTGGAGCAGCTCGTCGTAGGGCGCGTCGATGTCGAGCAGGTCCATGTGCGGCGCCGGCACCATGACGTCGCCGGCAATCATGTCGGCCATGCGGATCACGCCCTCGAGCATCATGCGCGACTCGGGCTCGATCAGCTCCTTCTGCTCGGCGTCGGCCAGCGACTCCATGAGCTGGTCGCGCGAATCGGGGCCCGGCGAGACGAGGTCGACGAGCTTCTGGAAGATATTGCGCCGCTCGGGTGCCGCGGCGGCCTTGTTGTCGGCGCCGCGCACGGCTCGGGCGGCTGGAGGTTCTGACATCGGGAGTGGAAGTGGCAGCCGGCGAAAACCGGAGCGGCAGTCAGCTTACCCGAAGCGCGAAACGTGCCCGCTTGACAAGTCTGCTACCTTGAAGGGGCCGGGGCCGGCCTCATTTGCCGCGGTCGCCCGGGCGACCATTCGCCGCGCCCTGCCGTTTCGAACTCTGCAACATAAGTGAACCGCCCATGAGCCTGATCCCCGCCACCATCCTGACCGGCTTCCTGGGCTCGGGCAAGACGACTCTGCTCAAGCGCGTGCTGACCGAGGCGCACGGCCAGAAGATCGCCGTCATCGAGAACGAGTTCGGCGAGGAAAACATCGACAACGAGATCCTGGTGCAGGACTCGAAGGAGCAGATCATCCAGCTCAACAACGGCTGCGTCTGTTGC
>JANXWR010000427.1 GCA_025351025.1 Burkholderiales bacterium
GGTGGTTTCCACCTTTGCTTCCATCGCTGCATCCGTGCTGGCGGCTTATGCGATCGAACGCCTGCGTTTCCAGGGCGCGCGCCAGATCGGCCTGAGCATCTTCCTGGCCTACCTGGTGCCGCCGTCGATCCTGTTCATTCCGCTCGCGGCCATCGTCTTCCAGCTCGGCCTGTTCGACACTCGCTGGGCTCTTGTCCTCACCTACCCGACTTTCCTGATCCCGTTCAGCACCTGGCTGCTGATGGGCTACTTTCGCTCGATCCCCTATGAGCTCGAGGAATGCGCGCTGATCGACGGTGCCAACCGCTGGCAGATCCTGACCAAGATCGTCCTGCCGCTGGCCGTGCCGGGGCTGATCTCGGCCGGCATCTTCGCCTTTACCCTGTCGTGGAACGAGTTCATCTACGCGCTCACTTTCATTTCGTCGTCGGAAATCAAGACGGTGCCTGTCGGCGTCGTCACCGAGCTGGTCGAAGGCGATGTCTACCACTGGGGTTCGTTGATGGCCGGTGCGCTGCTCGGGTCGCTGCCGGTGGCGTTCATCTATTCGTTCTTCGTCGAGTACTACGTCTCGGGCCTGACCGGGTCGGTCAAGGAATAGGAATCGAGGTCTGCCATGACTGAGGTCAAGAAGCCGCGCAAGAAGCCCGAAGACCTGCGCAGCCAGCAATGGTTCGGCCGCCAGGACCGCGACGGCTTCGCCTACCGCAGCTGGGTCAAGGGCAAGGGCGTGCCGCACGACCAGTTCGACGGCCGCCCGGTGATCGGCATCTGCAACACCTTCAGCGAGCTGACGCCCTGCAACTCGCATTTCCGCACCCTCGCCGAGCAGGTGAAGATTGGCGTCTACGAAGCGGGCGGCTTTCCGCTCGAGTTCCCGGTGATGTCGCTCGGCGAGACGCTGCTCAGGCCGACCGCGATGCTGTACCGCAACCTGGCCAGCATGGACGTCGAGGAGTCGATCCGCGGAAACCCGATCGACGGCGTCGTGCTGCTCATGGGCTGCGACAAGACGACGCCGGCGCTGGTCATGGGCGCGGCCAGCGCCGACCTGCCGACGATCGGCGTCTCGGGCGGGCCGATGCTGAACGGCAAGTGGCGCGGCCAAGAGCTCGGATCGGGCACCGGCGTCTGGAGCATGAGCGAGCAGGTGCGCGCCGGCACGCTGAAGCTGCAGGACTTCTTCGATGCTGAGAGCTGCATGCACCGCAGTCATGGCCACTGCATGACGATGGGAACGGCGAGCACGATGGCCTCGATGGTCGAGGCGCTCGGCATCGGCCTGCCCGGCAACGCCGCGTATCCGGCCGTCGACGGCCGGCGCAATGTGCTGGCGCGGATGGCCGGAAGGCGCATCGTCGACATGGTCCATGAAGACCAGCAGCTCTCCGACATCCTGACGCGCGAGGCCTTCGAGAACGCGATCAAGACGCTCGCCGCGATCGGCGGCTCGACCAACGCCGTGATCCACCTGATCGCGATCGCCGGCAGGATCGGCGTCAAGCTCGGCATCGACGACTTCGACCGGTTGGCGAGCGAGCTGCCTTGCCTCGTCAACCTGCAACCGTCGGGCAAGCACCTGATGGAGGACTTCTGCTACGCCGGCGGCCTGCCGGTGGTGATGAAGGAGATCGCGCCCCTGCTGCACCTCGGCGCGGTCACCGCCAACGGCAAGACCGTCGGCGAGAACATCGAGGGTGCGGAGAACTTCAACACCGAGGTGATCATGCCGTTCGCGGCGCCGTTCAAGGCCAACGCCGGCATCGCCGTGCTGCGCGGCAACCTGGCGCCGCGCGGCGCCATCATCAAGCCGAGCGCGGCGACGCCGGCGCTGATGACGCATCGCGGCCGCGCCGTCGTGTTCGAGAACAGCGACGACTTCCACCGTCGCATCGACGACGAAAGCCTCGACGTCGACGAGAGCTGCATCCTGGTGCTGAAAAACTGCGGCCCCAAGGGCTACCCCGGCATGGCCGAGGTCGGCAACATGCCCCTGCCGCCCAAGGTGCTGAAGAAGGGCATCACCGACATGGTCCGCGTCAGCGACGCGCGCATGAGCGGCACCGCCTACGGCACGGTGGTGCTGCACACGGCGCCCGAGGCCGCAGCCGGCGGGCCGCTCGCGGCCGTGCAGAACGGCGACTTCATCGAGCTCGACGTGCCGAACCGGCGCCTGCACCTCGACATCAGCGATCTCGAGCTGGCGCGCCGGATGGAAGGATGGAAGCCTCCGGAGCCGCCTTTGCAAAGCGGCTACTGGAAGCTCTACATCGATCACGTGCTGCAGGCCGACGAAGGTGTGGACCTGGACTTCCTGGTCGGCAGGCGCGGCGCGTTCGTTCCGAAAGACAACCACTGACCGCGGCGTTCGGTGTCATCCTGAGCATCAGCGAAGGATCTGCCGGGCGCATCGGTCGCGATCCTTCGCTTCGCTCAGGATGACAGGCGCATGAACGCATCCGGCATCGGCATCTATCTCGGCGTCGTCCAGTTCTTCTTCGCGGCGACCTGGATCGTCTACGTCCTCTACCTGCCGCAGCTGGCGGCGCAGGCCGGCATCGCCAAGAGCGCTGTGGCCTGGATCCTGATGGCCGACCAGCTCGTCTTCGTCTTCGCCGACTACGCGAGCGGCGTCGCCGCCGACCGCGTCGCGCGAACGATGGGCCGCGTCGGCCTCTGGGTGCTGACGGCGACGATCGTGTCGTGCGCCGCCTTTCTCGCCTTGCCCTTCGTCGCCCCGGGCGCGTCGCCGATGATTTTCATCGCCTTGACGATGCTCTGGGCCGTCACTTCGTCGGCGCTTCGCGCACCGCCGCTGGCGCTGGTCGGCAAGTACGCGGCCAGGCCGAGCCAGCCGATCCTGGTCGGCCTGTCGCTGCTCGGGCTGGGCGTCGCCAATGCCTTCCAGCCCTACCTCGGCCTGACCTTGCGCGGCATCGACCCGCGCATTCCGTTCGCGCTGTCGAGCGCCGCGCTCGCGCTCGTCACGGTCGGCCTCGTCGCCGCCGAGCGCGCGCTGACGCGAGGCGCGGCAGCCGCGTCCGCGGCGCGGATCGATGTGGCCGCCGCGGCGGCACCAGGCACTGCCGGCGCGGCACCGGTGCTGCTCGCGGCGGCGCTGCTCGCCGCACTCGCCTTCCAGGTCCATGTCTTCATCGACAGTGCACCGCTCTACCTGCGCCAGGCGCCGTCGACGCAGCTGCCGATGCTTTCGCCGGTGTTCTGGATCGGCTTCAACCTCGGCATGCTGCCGATGTCGCTGGTCGCCAGGCGCTGGCTGCCGGCGCGGGCGATGGGCGTGTCCGCGCTCGTCGCCGCGGCGGCCTCGGGACTGGCGACGGTGGCGCCGAACCTGTCGACGCTGGTCGCGACCCAGTTCGTCGCCGGCGCGGCCTGGGCCGGGGTCATCATCGCCGCCTTCGCCTGGGCCCTGGCGCGCGGCGGCGTAGGCCACGCCGGCGCCTTTGCCGGCGCCATCTCGTCGGTGCTGGCGCTGGCGACGCTGGCGCGCATGGGCAGCGTCGCCGCCGGCTGGCCGAAGGCTCCCGGGCTCAGCGACGCGCTCGCCTGGTGGCCGGTGATCGGCTGGCTGGCGGCGAGCGTCGTCGTCGTCGCACTGCTGGCGCGACCGTCGCCGCGCGCCACGGCCTAGACCTTCGCACGCCTACGAGCGCCGCTCCGGCCGCCGGCTCCGTCAGGAGCCGAGCTGGCGCCAGGCGTAGGTGAAGGTCAGCGCGGCGACGTGGGCGCGCTGCTCGTTGTCGGCGGCACCGGCATGACCGCCTTCGATGTTCTCGTAAAACAGCACGTCGTTGCCGCACTCGCGCATCAGCTCCGCCATCTTGCGCGCATGGCCGGGGTGGACGCGGTCGTCGCGCGTCGAGGTGGTGAATAGCACCGGCGGATATTTCACGCCGGGCTTGACGTTCTGGTACGGGCTGTAGCGCGAGATCACGGCCCAGTCGGCGGCGACGTCCGGGTCGCCGTATTCGCCCATCCCCGGCAGA
>JANXWR010000506.1 GCA_025351025.1 Burkholderiales bacterium
GGCAATGGTCTACCTGTTGCAGAAGTACTTCGGCCGCGACGGCCGCGAGGAGGCAGGCGCGCTGCTCGAGCGCACGTCGGGCGACGCCAACAATCCGCGCATCCTCGGCGCCTTCAACGAGAAGACGCCCGACTGGCTGGCCTTCTTCATGTTCACCTACTTCACCGACCGCGACGGCAAGTTCCAGCTCGCCGCGCTGGCCGAAAGCGCCTTCGATCCGCTGGCACGAACCACGAAGTTCATGCTGACCGAAGAAGCGCACCACATGTTCGTGGGTGAGAGCGGCGTCTCGCGCGTGCTGCAGCGCACGGCGCAGGTGATGAACGAGCTGAAGAGCGATGACGCGGCGCTGGTCCGTGCGGCCGGTGCGATCGACCTCGGCACGATCCAGCGCTACCTCAACTTCCATTACTCCGTGACGATCGACCTGTTCGGCGCCGACCAGTCGAGCAACGCCGCCACCTTCTACTCGTCGGGCCTGAAAGGCCGCTACGAAGAAGGCAAGCGCGCCGACGACCATGTGCTCAAGGGCCAGACCTACAAGGTGCTCGAAGTGCAGAACGGCCAGCTCGCCGAGAAGGAAGTGCCGATGCTCAACGCCTTGAACGAGGTGCTGCGCGACGACTTCATCAAGGACTCGGTGGCCGGCGTCGGCCGCTGGAACAAGGTGCTCGAGAAGGCCGGGCTGAGCGCGCGCATGGTCGTGCCGCACAAGGCCTTCAACCGCCGCATCGGCGCGTTGGCCGGCATCCGCATGTCGCCGGAAGGCCGCGTCGTGAGCGAGGAAGAATGGAAGGCGAAGGAGTTCGAGTGGCTGCCCAGCCCGGCCGACTTCGCCTTCGTCGCTTCGCTGATGGGCCCGGTGCTCGAGCCCGGCACGTTCGCCGGCTGGATCGCGCCGCCGGCGATGGGTATCAACAAGAACCCGGTCGACTTCGAGTACGTCCGTTTCGGGTGAAAAGTGTCATCCTGAGCGCAGCGAAGGATCCCGACTTTTCGCATAGACGAGATCCTTCACTTCGTTCAGGATGACAGTCTCATGAGCGCCATCGAAGCGGCGGTGATCAAGCAGCACCTGATCGACCCCGAGATCTGCATCCGCTGCAACACCTGCGAGGCGACCTGCCCGGTCGGTGCGATCACCCACGACGACCGCAACTACGTCGTCGATGCCAGCGTGTGCAACCTGTGCATGGACTGCATCTCGCCGTGCCCCACCGGTTCGATCGACAACTGGCGCACGGTGCCGAAGGTGATGGCCTACGCCATCGCCGACCAGCTCACCTGGGACGAGCTGCCGCCGGAGCTGACGCCCGAGCAACTGGCCGCCGAAGGCGTCTCGGCTGAAGCCGCGGCGTCGGCGGGCAACGAGCCCGTGCTCGCCGTCAAGCCCGAGGCCGCCGCCGGCGAGGCGCCGTTCAACTCGGCCGCCTTCGGCTCGACCGTGCCGCCCTGGTCGGCCGAGAAGCCGGTCACCAACCGCTACACGCCGAAGAGCCCGACCACCGCCGCCGTGGTCGGCAACGTCGACTGCACCGAAGACGGCTTCGCCAGCCACACCCACCACATCGTGCTCGACTTCGGCGCCGTGCCCTTCGCGGTGCTCGAGGGACAGTCGATCGGCATCGTGCCACCGGGCACCGACGCCCATGGCCGGGCGTACATGCCGCGCCAGTACTCGATCGCCAGCCCGCGCAACGGCGAGCGGCCCGGCTACAACAACCTCTCGCTGACGGTGAAGCGGGTGACCGAAGACCACCAGGGCCGGCCGTTCCGCGGCGTCGGCTCCAACTATGTGTGCGACCTCAAGGTCGGCGACACGGTGCAGGTGGTGGGCCCGTTCGGCCAGAGCTTCCTGATGCCCAACCACCCGAAGTCGCACATCGTCATGATCTGCACCGGCACCGGTAGCGCGCCGATGCGCGCCATGACCGAGTGGCGGCGCAGGCAGAGGAAGACCGGCCAGTTCGAGGGCGGCAAGCTGATGCTCTTCTTCGGCGCCAGAACGCGCGGCGAGCTGCCGTACTTCGGGCCGCTGACCAGCCTGCCGAAGGACTTTATCGACATCAACCTGGCGTTCTCGCGCATGCCGGGTCAGCCCAAGCGCTACGTGCAGGACCTGATGAAGGAGCGCGCCGCCGACCTGGCGCTGCTGATGGCCGATCCGAACGCGCACTTCTACGTCTGCGGCCTGAAGGCGATGGAAGAAGGCGTGCTGTTGGCGATGCGCGAGGTGGCCGAAGACGCGAAGCTCTCGTGGTCGACGATCGGCCCGACGCTGAAGCGCGAAGGGCGGCTGCACCTCGAGACCTATTGAAGACGGCCAAACCCCTGCGCATCGGCCTGATCTCCGACACGCACGGCCTGCTGCGGCGCGAGGCGTTCGCCTTCCTGCGCGGCAGCGACCTGCGCCGAGATCGACATCGATCCCGAGCGGCGGGCGTTCGGGTCGTCGTCTTCGGCCATTCGCACCAGCCGAGCGCCGAGGAGCGCGGCGGCGTGCTCGACGTCGATCCGGGCAGCGCCGGTCCGCGCGGTTTCAGGTTGCCGATCTCAATGCCGTTGCACCGTGCGCACGCCGACGCCGCGCATCGCCGCGATCTCGATGAAGTCGAAGCCGCAGAAGAACTTCAGCTCCACCAGCTCGGCCAGTGGCGGATCGGCGAGGGCCAGGGCGTCGAGCGCATCGGACAGCGGATCCAGATCTTCGATGCGGGCGACCTGCTCCGCCTCGGTGTTCTGCGAGGTCAGGTGGAAAGCGCCGCCACGCTTGAGGGCGCGTCGCTCGCGAACGTAGTCGACGATCAGGCCGCGCATCGCTCTGGCGGCATAGGCGTAGAAGCGGGGGCGATCGGGGAAGCTGAGCGTGCGCCCGCTCAGTTGCAGGTAGGCCTCGTGCAGAAGCGTGGTCGCACCGAGCGTCAGGTTGCCCGAGCCCGCGTGCAGCTGGCGCTGGGCCAGCCGATGCAGCTCACGGTACAGCGCCGAAAAGAGCTGCGGCGACAGCGCCAGGCCGCCCTGCTCGGCGGCGCCGAGCATCTCGGCCAGGGCCTGTTCTTCCTCGTTGGCGTCGCGCATGTCGGCTCTCGCGGTCGTCGGGGCAATGTAGTGCAACGGTTCCCCGATCCGGACAAAAAGACCTTGCCGTCGCTAGCGTCCGGGTGCCGAGTCGCCGGCGACCGGCAACGGGACGAGCCTCACCTCGACGGCGGCGGCCGTGGGCGGCGGCGGCGGTGTCGCCGGCACCCGCTTCCATAGGAGGCTCACGACGACGACGGTGAGCGCCGCGAAAACGATCGCGAGCGCCGCGGCGATCGCGCGTGCGCGCCGGCTCGGCCCCGCCCAATGGCCGCTGGCCGGGTTCGGGTCAGGCGCGGCTGGCGACGATCCCGAGGACATAGAACACGGTGGCCCGCATGACGCCCCGAACGTTGAAGCCGATCCAGGTCTTCCACATCGTCGTCTGCCGCGTGATGACCGGCGAAACCTCCTGCATGCGCCTTTGCAGATCGAGGTCGCGCGGCAGAAGCTTGGTGCCGTGGAAGGTGAAGAGAAGGTGCGCGAGGCCGAGTAGAAGCAGGAGCACCGCGCTGGCGGCGACGAGGGACGAGGCGATCGCGCTCATGGGGACCCTAGGGCACGCTCTTCAGTCTTTCGAGCAGTTCCAGCGTGGGATAACCGTCGGCCGGCAGGCCGGCGCTGCGCTGGAACCGACGCAGCGCGTCGCGTGTCGCCGGTCCGAGCAGGCCATCGGGCTTGCCGCTGGCGAAGCCGTGCGTGTTCAACGCGTCTTGCAGCTCGAGCAACTGGCTTCGCGTCAGCGCCGGCAGGTCGCGCGGCCAAGCCGCCTGCACGTCGGCGCCGCCCTCCAGGCGCTGCGCCAGCAGGCCGACCGCGAGCGCATAGCTGACCGAGTTGTTGTAGCGGCGAATGGCGCGAAAGTTCGGCCCGACCAGGAAGGCAGGCCCGCGCGCACCCGCCGGCAGCAGGATGCTCGATTCCGCCAATTCGGGCAGCGCTGCGCCGTCCGGCGCTTGCACGCCCTCGTGGGCCCAGCGTGCGCTCGCCTGCCGGATCGCTTCGTCGGCGCGCCCGACGTCGAAGCCGGCGGGCAGGCGCACCTCGGTGCCCCAGGGCTCGCCCGCGCGCCAACCCGATCGCGCGAGGAAATTCGCGGTCGAGGCCAGCACGTCGGCCATGCTGCCCCAGATGTCGCGGCGGCCGTCGCCGTCGGCGTCGACTGCGTAGGCGAGATAGGCCGAGGGCAGGAACTGGGTCTGCCCCATGGCGCCGGCCCACGAGCCGATCATGGCGGCGCGCGCGATGTCGCCGCTTTTGAGGATCTTCAGTGCGTCGATGAGCTGGCCGCGCGCCCAGGTCTCGCGACGGCCTTCGAAGGCCAGCGTCGCCAGCGCGTCGATGGTCGGGATGTCGCCGAAGTTGTTGCCGAAGTCGCTCTCGATTCCCCAGACCGCGACCAATATCGACGCGGGCACGCCGTACCGCGTTGTCGCCGCCACAGCCTCCTCGTGGAGCTGCAGCAGCCTGGCGCGGCCCGTGTCGACGCGTCGCGGCGTGACGACAGCGTCGAGATAGGCCCAGACCGTGCGCGTGAACTCGGGCTGTGCCCGATCCAGATCGACGACGCGGGGCAGGTAGCGGACGTCGTCGAACGCGATGCGCAGCGTCGCCTCGTCGATGCCGGCCGCGCGGGCGGTGCCGCGAAAGCGCGCGATCCAGTCGGCGAAGCCCTGGGGTTGCACCGCGTCGCCGGCTGCGACGGCCGAGGCCGAGGCGGCGACGTCGGGCGATGACGACGTGCCCGGCGACGCCGAAGAGGCTGCCGGCCTTGGCAATGTCGCCGGGGTCGGCGCCGGCGGTGAGGCGCAGGCCGTGAGGGCCGCGACCGCGAGCAGCGCGGCACGGAGGCGTCGGCGAAGCGGCAGGACAACGATGGTGTTCATGGGGCCACGGCGGGCGCGCCCTCGATGACGCCGATGACGCCGCTCGGTGGGAACCGGGCGGCCACGAATCTCCATCCCGAGCGTTCGAGCAGTCGCTCGTACTCGCGGGCGGTTCGTTCCCGTCCGGTGCCCCAGCACAACATGTGCATGTCGAACAAGGTCGCGTAGTCCAGCGCCGTGTGGCCGTCCGGTATCACATGCTCGACGATGAAAAGCCGCGCCGAAGGCGCGGCGCGGCGGCGCAGGTTGCCCAGGATCCGGATGCACTCGTCGTCGTTCCAGTCGTGAAGAATCATCTTCAAGGTGTATGCGTCGGCGGCCGGCACGTCGTCGAACATGTCGCCGGCGAGTTGCGAGCAACGCCCGGCCACGCCGAGACTCTTGGCCCAGGGGAGCTGTCCCTGGCTGAAGACGCCCGGGCGTTCGAAGAGCGTTCCGGTCAGATGCGGATATCGCGCCAGCAGATGGCAGAGAAGATGGCCTCTGCCGCCGCCCACGTCGCACAGGTGCGCCACCCGGTCCATGTTGACGTCGTTGAGCGCCTCCAGCGTCCAGATCGTCTGCAGCTTGGACTGGCTGCTCATGCCGGCATTGAAGGCGTCGCCGTACGCGGGCTCGCGCGTCGCGTAGTCGAACGCGGCCATGCCGAATTCGCGGGCGAATCCGTTTTCCCTGCCGTCGCGCACGATGTCGGGCAGGTGCTTCCAGATGGCGGTGTGCTCGGGCCCTTCGCGCAGCAGGATCGCGCCGCGCATCGACTGCGGATGGGCGCTGTGCAGCATCTCGCCCGCCGGCGTGCTCGAGAAGCACCGGTCGTCGTGCTCGCGCAGCACGGCGAGCGAGGCGAGCGCGCGCAGCAGCCGATAGCTCGCATCGGCATCGAGCCCGAGTTCGCGGGCAATCTCGTCGGCGCTCTTCGGCGCCGCGCCGACGATCTCGAACACGCCGAGGGCGAGACCGGCGTACAGCGTCTGGCTGCGCCACCGTCCATAAAACAACTCGAGCAGGATGTGCTGAGGGCTTGCCAAGATCGCTCCCTGGAGTCGAGCCGGCGTTTTGACCGAAATCGGTCCGACCGTCAACCTGAAGCGCAAAGGCGTTCAAACTCCCGGCTGTGTCCCCATCTGATCGCCCATGGCTGCCGTCCCCCTGACCCTCGACAACTCCTACGCCCGCGACCTCGAAGGCTTCTCAGTGCCCTGGCGGCCGGAAGCCGCGCCGTCGCCAAAGTCGCTCTTCTTCAACGCGCCGCTCGCCGAAGAGCTCTGCCTCGACGTCGCGGCCCTGTCCGGCGAAGCCGGCACCGCGCTGTTCGCCGGCAACGCCGTCCCCGAAGGCGCCGAGCCGATCGCCCAGGTTTACGCCGGCCACCAGTTCGGCGGCTTTTCGCCACAGCTCGGCGACGGCCGCGCGGTGCTGCTCGGCGAGGTCATCGACCGCGCCGGCCAGCGCCGCGACATCGCCTTGAAGGGCTCGGGCCGCACGCCGTACTCGCGCGGCGGCGACGGCAAGGCGGCGGTCGGGCCGATGCTGCGCGAGGTGCTGATCGGCGAGGCCATGCACGCACTTGGCATCCCGACCACGCGCGCCCTGGCGGTGGTGGCGACGGGGCAGCCGGTGCTGCGCGAGACGGTGCTGCCAGGCGCGGTGCTGACGCGCGTGGCGGCCAGCCACATCCGCGTCGGTACCTTCCAGTTCTTCGCTGCGCGCGGCGACACGGCACGGGTGCGCCAGCTCGCCGAATACACGATCGCGCGGCACGACCCCGACCTGGTCGGCGCGCCCGGCCGCTTTCTCGGCCTGCTCGAGCGCGTCGCCGAGCGCCAGGCGAAGCTCATCGCGCAGTGGATGAACGTCGGCTTCATCCACGGCGTGATGAACACCGACAACATGACGATCTCGGGCGAGACGATCGACTACGGGCCCTGCGCCTTTGTCGAGGCCTACGACCCGAAAGCGGTGTTCAGCTCGATCGACAGCCAGGGCCGCTACGCCTTCGGCAACCAGCCCGGCATCGCGCGCTGGAACCTGGCGCGCCTGGCCGAGTCGCTGCTGCCGCTCTTCGACGGCGACGAGGACGAGGCCATGAGCCAGGCCATGGGTGTCATCTACACCTTCCCCGCGCTGTATGCGCGCCATCTGCTGCACGGCCAGCGCGCCAAGCTCGGCCTTCGGACCGCCGAAGCTGCCGACGACGCGGCCGATGCCGCGCTTGCCGACGACTGGCTCGCCCTGCTGCACGCCGGCCGCGTCGACTTCACGCTTGCCTGGTGGCGTCTCGCCGACGCGGCGGCAGGCGACGACACGCTGCTACGTTCGCTGTTCGTCGATGCGGGCGCGCCGGACGCCTGGCTCGCACGCTGGCGCGAGCGCTGCGTGCGCGAAGACGAAGGCGCTTCATCGAGCGGCGAGGCGACGGCGGCCGCCACGCGCGCCGCGCGCATGCGCCGGGTCAGCCCGTGGGTGATTCCGCGCAACCATCGTGTCGAAGAGGCGTTGACTGCCGCTTCGGACGATGAAGACCTCGGCCCCTTCGACCGCCTGCTCGAAGCCTTGCGCCGTCCGTACGACGAGAACGCCGACAACGCCCGCTACGCCGAGCCGGCGCCGGCCGACGTCACGGCCTGCTATCGCACCTTCTGCGGCACCTGATCGCGGTGCTGCCGGCGCACGTGCGGCAACGAAATCGACGCGGCGATCGCCGCCATCGACGCGCGCGAGGCGGCGGGCTTCGCGCACGCCGAGGAAGCGGTGTCCATGCGCGCGCTGCGCGACGAGCTGCGGCAGACGCGCAAGACCGGGACCGACGGCTGAGCAGCGTCCGCCCGAGGCGCGGGCAGCAGCGGGCGATCAACTCGCGGGCCGTCGCGGCCGCAGCCCGAGCCACACCACCGTCGCGACGACGATCAGCGCGCCCAGCAGCTGCGACGGCGCGATCGACTGGCCGAGGATCAGCCAGGCGAGCACGAGCGCGAACACCGGCTCGACGTTCATGATCGCCGAGTTGCCGACCACGCCGAGGCGCGGCAGGACGATGAAGAGGATGGTGATGCCGGTGCCGTAGAGCAGCGTCAGGAGCGCCAGTCCCCACCAGCCGGCGGTCGCGTTCGGCAGGTGAAAGCCGCCCTGCCAGGCGATGCCGGCCAGGGCGAGCACGGCGACGATGGCCATCGTGCTGGTCGTGCGCAGCCGACCGTCGAGCGTGTCGGCCTCGTGCTGCGTCAGCACGAGGGCAACGCCGAAGGTCGCCGCGGCCGTCAGCGCGAAGGCGACGCCGGCGCCGATGCGCTGCCATTGCAGCGTCGCGCCGAGACCCGAGGCGGCGCCGAGCACGTCGAGCGCCAGCGCCAGGCCGATCAGCATCACCGGCATGGCGACGACGACGCGCCGCTCCGGCCGGTGCGCATAGAACAAACGCGCCCAGAGCGCGGTCCAGAGCGGGTAGGTGTTGAAGGCGAGCAGGGCCAGCGCGACCGGCAGCCGCGCCACCGCGGAGTAGAGGCAGACGCTCTGCACGCCGACAATGACGCCTATCGCCGGCAGGAAACGCCGCTGCCGCGCCGTCAGCGCGACCGGCACGCGCTGGATGACGATGAGCGAGCCGACGACCAGCGCGGTGACGAGGCTGCGCACCGCGACCGCGGTGGTGACGTCCACGCCATGGTCGAAGGCGACCCGCGCGGCGACGTGGTTGGCGCCCATCAGGAGGGCGATGAGGAGGAGCGTGGCGAAGGCGGTGATCGACAGGGCGTTGCGCTCGCTCATCGCGCCATTGTCGTGCCGGCGCGCCGAGTGAATGCGCCGGTCAGTAGCCTTCGACCAGGCGGCTTTGCTCGATGTCGCGGGCGATGGCCACGACGGCCCTCGCGTGGGCCTGCCGGTCAGCGACGCCGCGGCGTCGGCACGACGACGAGCGCATCGGCGCGCTCTTCTTCGGCGCAGAAGCGGAGCCGTTCGGCGCGCTCGTTCGGCGTTCCGTAGCGCGGGCTGCGCTCGTCCGGGCGCCGGCGCAGCAGCTCGATCACCGCGACCAGATAGCGGCCGCCGTTCGGCGCCCCGGCCAGCGCCTTCGCCGCCCAGCAGTCGGCGATCGCCTCGTCGGCCGTGTCTTCGGCGATGTGGCCGTACTCGTGCACGAGATAGAAGTGCTCGGCGCCCGGATACTTCTTGCGGATCAGCCGGACGACGGTCGGGCAGACGTAGATCGCCGGCGGGTGGCGGCGCGAGACGGCAACGTCGCCCCTGGTTTCGTTGCAGTTCATCACTACCGGCACGGCCGCGAGCGCACCCTGGGCCACCCATTGCGCAGATGCGCGCGTCGCCGGCACGAGCACGAGCAGCGACGCCAGGAAAGCAAGAACGACGGGTCGGAAGCGACGGTTCACCATGGTCTCGACAGGGCAGCGCTAGTGTGCACCGGCGTTACGCCGGCATCGACTTCGTGACGCTTTGCTCATCAATCGGCTGTGCCTGCGCGACGCACCGTTCGTCGGTGCTGCGCAACACCTGCCGATCGGACAATGGCTCGATTCGAACCGGGCTTTCGCGGCCTCTTTCCCTTTCTTCCATGCATCTCGACATCGCCACGCTGCTCTTCGCCATGACCGTCTGCATGGTGACCATGGCCGTGGCCCTTCCCGCCGTCATGGGTCGTGTCGATGAGCCGGCGCGCCGCGCCCAGGCCGGCGTCGTGCTGCAGGGCATGGGCTGGGCCTTGCTGCTCATGTCGGGCCTGGTCGACCGCGGCTCGATGGCCGATCGCGCCTTGTCGACCGCGGCCATGGCCGGCATCATCTTCGGCCTGGCGCTGAACGCCGCGGCGTTCGACCTGTGGTGCGGGCGGGCACCCGACAACCGCATGCCGATGCTCATCGCCATCGCCCTGCCGCTCGGCTACGGGCTGGGCTTTTCGAGCTACCCGTTTCGCGTCGGCTGGGCCAACGGCCTGCTCACGCTGGAGATGGCTTTCGTCGTCGCCGCGGTCTGGCGCAAACCGGTCGTGCCGGTCGGCAAGTGGCGCTGGCTGCTCGTCGTCAGCCTGCTCGCGCAGATGGTCGTCACCTTGTGGCGTGGCGTGCTCGGCGCCTTCTTCATGGAAAGTTATCCGACCTTCCTGTCGCCGCATCCGGTGAACTACGCCTTCGCCATCATCGCCAACGCGACGACCGTGCTCTCGCTCATGGCGATCCTGCTCGCCCATCGCGACGAGGCGGCGCGCAAGCTCGAGCGGCTGGCCACGCTCGACGGCCTGACCGGCGCGCTCAACCGCCGTGCCTGGATGACGCTCGCTGCGACCGAGCTGTCGGTGAGCGTGCGCTACCTGCACCCGGTCGCGGTGCTCATGATCGACCTCGATCATTTCAAGCAGATCAACGACAGCCACGGCCACGACGCCGGCGACCGCGCGCTGATGTTCGTCGCCCGCGCCCTGCAGGCGGCGGTGCGACCCGGCGACTTGGTCTGCCGCTTCGGCGGCGAGGAGTTCTGCGTCCTCATGACGCACGCCGACGCCGCCGCCGCGAAGGCGTTCGACGAGCGCATGCGCGCCTACGTGGCCGAGGCGGCCGAGCGCGAGCTCGGCTTCGCGTTGAGCTACAGCGCCGGCATCGCGATGCGCATGTCGGCCGAAGACCGGCTCGAGGCGATCGTCAAGCGCGCCGACGAAGCGATGTACGGCGCCAAGGCGCAGGGCCGCTCGCGCACCCTCGACGCGCACGGCCTGCGCTTGCAGGCCGCCTGACGCCGGCTCGCTAGTGTAGTGATGCATTCTGTTTGGAACTTAAGCGGCTGTTAGCGCGAATGACCTTCTGCAGGATGTCGCGAGCGCTCTTGGTCCAGATGAAGGGCTTGGGTTTGACGTTGTGATGAGCGATGTACTCGTCGATGGCGGTGACCAACTCCGGCACGCTGGTGAAGACGCCACGGCGCAGACGCTTCTCGGTGATATCGCGGAAGAACCGCTCGACCATGTTCAGCCACGACGCCGAGGTCGGCGTGAAGTGCATGTTGAAGCGCGGGTGCTTGGCCAACCACTTCTGCACGGTGGGGTGCTTGTGCGTGGCGTAGTTGTCGGCGATCAGATGCAGCGCCTTGTCCTTGGGCGTCTCGCGGTCGATCTTGCGCAGGAACGTCAACCACTCGGTGTGGCGATGGCGCTGCTGGCACTGGGCGATGACCTGCCCGTCGAGCACGTCGAGCACGTTGAGCGCGGCGAACAAGGTGGTCGTGCCGTTGCGCTTGTAGTCGTGCGTCATGGTGGCCGCACGGCCCTTCTTCAGCGGCAGCCCGGGCTGCGTGCGGTCCAGCGCCTGCACCTGACTCTTCTCGTCGCAGCACAGCACCAGCGCGTGCTCGGGCGGGGCCAGGTACAGCCCGACGATGTCTTCGAGCTTGTCGACGAACTGCGGATCGCGCGAGACCTTGAAGCCGCGCACGAGGTGCGGCTTCAAGCCATTCTTGCGCCAGTGCCGAGACACGCTGGCGGCGCTGACGCCCAACTCGGCCGCCATCGTGCGCGTGCTCCAGTGCGTGGCCGCCTCGGGCGTGCTCTGTGTGGTCAGCTCGACCAGGCGTGCTACGTCGACCGTGCTCGGCGGCGCGCCACGCGGCAGGTCGCGCTCGATACCCGCAAGCCTCGACTCGATATAGCGCTCGCGCCAACGCGAGACTTGCACGCGGCCCACGCCCAACTGCGCCGCAATGCCGATGTTCTGCATGCCCTGCGCGGCCAGCAGCACGATGCGCGCCCTCAGCGCCAGTCTCACGCTCGTGAGCTTGGAGCGAGCCAGTCTCGTCAACTCGGCATGCTCCTCATCGGTCAGCACAATCTCGGGGGCAACTCTCACTCGCGCTCTCCACACTGGTCCGCAGTAGACCATCGGAGTCAAGCGGTGGAAATATGTTCCCACGAGATTGCAACACTACACTAGCTGCTGCGCTCGCGCACCGGCAGCTTCCAGCCCGGCCGCACGAAGTGGCAGGTGTAGCCGTTCGGGATGCGCTCGAGGTAATCCTGGTGCTCGGGCTCGGCCTCCCAGAACGGACCCGCCGGTGCCACCTCGGTGACGACGCGGCCCGGCCAGAGGCCCGATGCGTCGACGTCGGCGATGGTGTCGAGGGCGACCCGCTTCTGCTCGTCGCTGGTGAAGTAGATCGCCGAGCGGTAGCTCATCCCCATGTCGTTGCCCTGGCGGTTCTTCGTCGACGGGTCGTGCACCTGGAAGAAGAACTCGAGCAGCTTGCGGTAGCTGAGACGGGCCGGGTCGAAGACGACCTCGATCGCCTCGGCATGCGTGCCGTGCTGGCGATAGGTCGCGTTCGGGATGTCGCCGCCCGAGTAGCCGACGCGCGTCGAGACTACGCCGTCCATCTTGCGGACGAGGTCCTGCATGCCCCAGAAGCACCCTCCGGCGAGCACGGCACGTTCCTGATTCATTTGATGTCCTCCACCTGGTCGATGTAAGCCCCGTAGCCCTCGGCCTTCATGTCGTCGCGATGGATGAAGCGCAACGACGCCGAGTTGATGCAGTAACGCAGGCCGCCGCGGTCCTGCGGGCCATCGGGAAAGACGTGGCCCAGGTGGCTGTTGCCGTGCGTCGAGCGCACCTCAGTGCGCATCATGCCGTGCGAACCGTCGCGCAGCTCGTTGACGTGCGCCGGCTCGATCGGCTTGGTGAAGCTCGGCCAGCCGCAGCCCGACTCGAATTTGTCGGACGAGGCGAAGAGGGGCTCGCCCGAGACGATGTCGACGTAGATGCCGGGCTCTTCGTTGTCGAGCAATTCGCCGGTGCCGGGCGCTTCGGTGCCGCTGCGCTGCGTGACGCGAAACTGCTCCGACGTCAGCGCGGCGACGGCTTCGGGGGTTTTTCGGTAGTCGGCCATTTCATTTCTCCACATGAGGATTCAGGTCGCGCCCAAAAGAGAAAAGCTTACGCATCGCGATAGAAGGCCTCGACCCGGCCCTTCAGCTTGATCAGGAGCGGCTGGCCGCGCCGATCGAGCGACTTGCCGGCCGGCACCTTGACCCAGCCCTCGCTGATGCAGTACTCGCCGACGTCGAAGCGCTCCTTGTCGTTGAAGCGGATGCCGATGCCGTGCTCGAACACGGAGGCGACGTGATGCGGGCTGCGCGGGTCGACCGAGAGCCGGTCGGGGAGCGGCGGCAAGGGGGCAGCTTCGTGGGGGGCAGCTTCGATCATGGTTGCCATTTTCGGCCCGCGCGCTTGTCAACGCTGCGGGATGGGTTTCGAGGTCTCGAAGTCGGGACGCCAACACTCGACTTCTTCGGATTTGAAGCCGTACGCCAGAGAGAAGAACTCCTTCCCGTCGCACGGCATTCATGCGCTCTTCAAAGCGCTGCGATCCGCATTTTCGACGCAGAACGCATGGATGGCTCGACTCGTCCGCGCAGCGCCAGCGCGCCAAGGTCGCGGGTACGGATTTCGGGCGGCGGGCCAAGGGAGGCGAGCGCTTCCGCCGAAGCGATGAAGAAGCATCCGACTTCGCGGGTCGCTTGCTCGAGGCGCCCGGTGGTGTTCATGACGTCGCCATGGAAGACGATCGCGCGGCGCACCTGGCCGACCTCGCCGGCGATGACCTCGCCCAGATTCAGGGCCGCACGCAGCTCCGGTTGCACGCCAAAGCGTTGGACAAACCGGTTCGCGTCCGCGGCGAGCGCCGCGCGCATCGCGAAGAAGCAGCGCAACGCCCGCGCATCGGCAACGCCGTCGGCCTCGACCCAGGTGATGACGATCTCGTCACCGACGTATTGGTAGATTTCGCCGCGGCACAGCTCGATCGGTTCGACGACTGCCGAAAACACCGCGGCGAGGAAGCGATGTGCCTCCAGCGCCCCGAGCCGCTCGGCGATCGCGGTCGAGCCCACCACGTCGACGAAGAGGAAGAAGCGTCGCTCGGCGTAGGGACGTCGATGCTTTCCCAGCAGCAGAGCCATGAACGTGCGGTAGCCGACCAGGCCCGCGGCCTGAAACATCATCACCAAGACGGCAACGGGCACGAGCGAGAGTCAAACCGCAATCAGCCCGGTGCGCGCGTTGTGACGGTGACGACGCCCAACAAGCGCTCTCCCGGCTGGCCGGCGAGGACCGCACCTGCGATCGCGCCGTAGACCAGCGTCTTCAGGATGAACACCGCGGCGAACGGCAGCGCGTCGAGCCATCGCATCGAAGCGCGAGGCAGCAGGAAGATCTCGATGCCGGCGATCCATGACGCCATGAGCAGAGCGTCGATGACACCCATCGGTATGGAGATCAGCAGGGAAGCGAGCAGCGAGCGGGCGCCCGGTCCGGCACTCGCGACGGCGTAGACCGCACCGCCGCCCACACCGATAACCGCGGCCATGCGCACGATGCGCATGAAGCGCCGCAGTCGTGCGCGCGTGACGGCGGAAAGCGTGGCGGTCATCTGCCCTCCACTCCAAGGGCACCACGGCAGCGGCCTGCATCGAGCCGAGCCAGCCGCTCGCTTGTTGCCGCGATCGGCAACATCGCCGCCACCACGCGCACTGGCGCGTCAGCCGGGCCGATCTCGAGCCTGAGACGATCCAAAGGCGAACATCGTCTGCTTTTCCGATGGGGCAGTGATCACAGGAAGCTTGTGACTTGCCGTCAGCCAGGAGATCCCGAAGGAGACCAATCCGAACGTCTCGCCCCAAAAGACCAGACGCTCGTCCTTCGTGAAGAAATGGAGCGCGAAGAGTGCGATGGCAACGATCATCCCGACGCCGCACGCTCTGTAGATGACGATACGGCGACTGGCCGCTGTTCGGCGATCGTCGTGCAATTTCGTCTTGGCTCGGTCGATGAAGTCCCAGCAGAACCAGGCGAGCACCGCGAACATGACACCCGCAGAAGCGCCATGCACGCCCTTCACGATTTCGCGCCCTTCCTTCCCGCAGTAGCACGGGAATATCGAAATGAGCACCGCTTCCACGGCGGCCACCTTGCCGAACAAGACCTGTTCCCTGCTGGTGCCGTTGTAGCCTGCGAGGAGGGCTGCAATGGCGAACAGCGACCCGACGAACAGGTTTCGCGTCCAGTGGTCGGGATACCAGTACGACTCGCTGATCGATGAGATGTCACCGTGGGACAGCAGCAGCTCGACGACGGGCAAAGACAAGGCGACGAAGCCGATCAGAAACTTGATCGTGTACTGGTTGATTTCCGGGGGCAAGGGTGCGGGACTTGTCGCCATAGCGTCGCCTCCATACCTGAACCGAGAGATATCGAATCCAAGACGCGAGTTTTGCGACCGCGGTTGGCGATCATCCTCTTTTGACCTGAGCCTGCCAACCGAGCGAGCCCGTTGTCGCTGCTACCTTCTGCCAGCCCATGCGACGGTGATACCGTCTCGCGGCCAGTCGCCTCACCTTTGGCTTGAACATGACCCTCGACCTCTCCCCCGACAGCCCCGTCCTCGTCGTCGGCGCCGGCATCATGGGCGCCGGCATCGCCCAGGTGGCGGCGCAGGCCCGCCACACGGTGCGCATCTTCGACGCGCGCGAAGGCGCCGCCGCGGCAGCCTGCGCCAAGCTGGCGACGACGCTCGACGGCCTGGCCGCCAAAGGCAAGCTCGACGCCGAGGAAGCGAAGCGCATCGCCGCCCGCGTCGCGCCGGCGGCCCGGCTCGACGACGCGGCCGGCGCCGAGCTGGTGGTCGAGGCGATCGTCGAGAACGCCGATGCCAAGCGCGCGCTTTTCCGCGATCTCGAGTCGGTCGTCGGCACGACCTGCGTGCTCGCATCGAACACCTCGTCGATCTCGGTCACGGCCCTGGCCAACGGCCTGAAGCATCCGGGCCGCTTCGTCGGCATGCACTTCTTCAACCCGGTGCCGCTGATGAAGCTGGTCGAGGTCGTCTCCGGCCTGCAGACGGATCCCGAGGTGGCGCGGGCGATCTTCGAGCTGAGCAGGCGCTGGGGCAAGACGCCGGTGTTCGCGCGCTCGACGCCGGGCTTCATCGTCAACCGCATCGCTCGGCCGTACTACGCCGAAACGCTGGTCCTGCTGCAGGAGCGCGCCGCCGAGCCCGCGGTCATCGATGCCTGCCTGCGCGGCGCCGGCTTTCGCATGGGGCCCTGCGAGCTGATGGACCTGATCGGCCACGACACCAACTTCGCCGTCACCCAGTCGGTGTTCGACGCCAACTTCGGCGACAAGCGCTATGCACCTTCGCTAGTGCAGCGCGAGCTCGTCGACGGCGGCCTGCTCGGCAGGAAGTCGGGGCGCGGCTTCTACGTGCATCCGGCTGCGGCCACCGTCGCCGCCGCGCCGGCCGAGGTGCCGCCGATTCCGTCGGGCAGCATCGTCGCCCTGCATGGCAAGGGCGTCGCCGTCGACCGTTGGGCAAGCCGCCTCGCCGAGGCCGGCGTTCGCTTCGAGGCCGATGCGGCGAGCCGCTGGAACGGCCTGCAGACGGCGAACGGCGACCTGCGCCTGACCGACGGCCGTCCGGCGGCACAGGTCGCGGCCGAAGAAGGCATTCGCGAGCTGGCGCTCTTCGATCGCGCCGTCGCCACCAACGGCGGCGCGCCCGGTACGCCGCTCGCCTTCAGCGTCTCGGCCGGCACCTCGGATGCGTGGCGTGTAGAGGCCGCGCAATGGCTGCGCATCGCCAGCTGGGCGCCGCAGCCGGTCGGCGACGCGCCGGGGCTGGTCGTGGCGCGCACCGTCGCGATGCTCGTCAACGAGGCCTGCGACGCTGTCCTGCAAGGCGTCTGCATGCCCGAGGGTGCCGACCTGGCGATGAAGCTCGGCGTCAACTATCCGCAGGGACCGTTCGAGTTCCTCGCC
>JANXWR010000542.1 GCA_025351025.1 Burkholderiales bacterium
GTCGACGGCGGCGAGCGGGTGGTGGAACTCGAGGCCGTCGAGCTTGCTGCCGAGAGCGGTCGCCACCACCGTGCCTTCGAGGCCGAAGCGGGCCAGACACTTCTCGACCAGCGCCGACGCCAGCAACAGCAAGCCGCGCTCGGTGTCGACCATCGCGAACTCGAGCGCCGGGTTGAGATTGAGCGCCTGGTTCGCCGGCAGCGTCCACGGCGTCGTCGTCCAGATGACGGCTAAGGCGTATTTCGTGAGCGGCGCGACGCCGAAAGCGGCGGCGAGCGGGGCCGGATCGGCGGCGAGAAAGCCGACGTCGACGGTCGTCGACTTGCGGTCGGCGTATTCGATCTCGAACTCGGCCAGCGACGAGCCGCAGTCGAAGCACCAGTAAACGGGCTTCAGGCCGCGGTAGACGAAGCCGCGCTCGACGACGCGCTTCAGCGCTCGGATCTCGCTGGCCTCGTTGCCGAAGTCCATCGTGCGATACGGATGCTCCCAGTCGCCGAGCACGCCGACGCGTTTGAAGTCGGCCATCTGCTGCGCGATTTGCTCGGTCGCGTAGGCGCGGCTCTTCGCCTGCACTTCGTCGCGCGGCAGGCCGCGGCCGAAGGTCTTCTCGATCTGATTTTCGATCGGCAGGCCGTGGCAATCCCAGCCCGGCGTGAAGCGAGAGTCGAAGCCGGCGAGCTGGCGCGCCTTGACGATCATGTCCTTCAGGATCTTGTTCGCCGCATGGCCGATGTGCAGCTGGCCGTTGGCATACGGCGGCCCGTCGTGCAGGACGAAGCGCGGCCGGCCGTGGCGGGCCTCGCGCAGGCGCCGGTAGACGCCCTCGTCGCTCCACTGCTGGACCCAGCCCGGCTCGCGCTTGGGCAGGTCGCCGCGCATCGGGAACGGCGTGTCGGGCAGGTTCAGCGTCTTGCGATAGTCGGTCGCGGCAAGGTTGGTGTCGGTCGGAGCAGGCGCGTCAGCCATGGCGGCGAATCTTTCGGGGCGAAGGCGCTGGGGCGCGTCTTCGGTTCACTTGGAGCAGGCGGGCGATCGGCGGTGCGGCAGCGATCGCGTCGACTGCTTCGCGCCGGCGGGCGCGAAGGCGGCATCCTGGCGCGTCAAATTCGGTCGCGCGTCGTCTGGCGGCCGGTCGCAGCACCGGCGGCATCGGCCGCGAGCCAGGCGCGCGCCGCGCCGCTGTCGCGGCCGATCGCATCGGCCAGCGCAGCGAGCGAGTCGTAGCGCGCTTCGTCGCGAAGTTTGGCAAGCAGTTCCACGCGGACGAGTTTACCGTAGCCCCCCTCGGCCCCGAGGCGGGCGGGCCAATCGAAGAGATGAACTTCGAGCAGGACGCGGCCGCTGTCGTCGACGCTCGGGCGCCGACCCAGGCTGGCGACGCCGTCGAGGGGCGTGTTGCCCAGGCCATGCACGCGGGCGACGAAGATGCCCTCGGCCGCCGGCCGCGGATGCGGAAAGCGCAGGTTGAGGGTGCGAAAGCCGTCGCCGCGGCCGCGTGCGCTTTCGCCGAGATTGCGGCCGAGCTTGGCGCCGTGGATGACTCGGCCGCTCACGCTGTACGGCCGGCCGAGCAGGGCCTCGGCCTCCTTCATGTCGCCGGCGGCGAGCGCGGCGCGCACCGCCGAGCTCGAGACGCGCTGGCCGTGCACCTCGTAGCTCATCATGCGCGCCACGTCGAAGCCGAGCGCGGCGCCGGCGGCGTCGAGCATCGCGTAGTCGCCGGCGCGGCGCGCGCCGAAGCGGAAGTCGTCGCCGACAAGCACGTAGCGCACACCGAGGCCGTCGACGAGCACCTTGTCGATGAAGGTGGCCGGCGACTGCGCGGCGAAGGCGGCGTCGAAGCGCAGCACCACGACCTGCGCGATGCCGCAGCGCTCGAGCTCGCCGAGCTTGTCGCGCAGGGTCGCGATGCGTGCCGGCGCCGCCTCGGGCTTACCGGCGAGGGCCGCGAAGTAGTCGCGCGGATTCGGCTCGAAGCTCATCACCGTCGGCGGCAGGCCGCGATGCGCCGCCTCCGAGACGAGCAGGGCGAGCATCGCCTGGTGGCCGCGGTGCACGCCGTCGAAGTTTCCGATCGTCAGGGCAGAGGCCTGCGCGAGGTCAGGATGACGAAGTCCGTGGAAGACGCGCATCGCGGCGATTATCGGCCGCGCCGATCCTGACCACGCGTGCCGCACCGTCGGGTGCCTGCATGCGCGCGCGCAGCCAGACCGTGAGACCGCTCGGCAGGCGATGCGGCCGGGCCTCGGCCTCGCGGGTCAGCGCCGACAGTTCGGCCAGACGCAGCGCGAACACTTCCTCGGCACCGAGTTCGCAGCCGAACGAGGCGACGCCGAGCAGCCTGGCCGCGGAGCCGTTGGCCCAGGCGATCCGGCCCTCAGCCGTGATCGCGGCCAGGCCTTCCATCGGCGTGTCGAGCAGACCGGGCGAAGTCTGCAGGTGGACGACGATGTGCTCGGCCGACTGCGCGCGCAGCAGGCGGTTCTCGATCGCCGTCGCGAACAGGCCGACCACGGCCGCGGCGTCGAAGCCGAACGGCCGCGATTCGCTCGAGATGTCGAGCACGCCGGCGACCTGGCCGCGCACATCGCGGATCGGCGCGGCAGCGCAGTGCACCACCTGCACGCAGCCGAAAAAGTGCTCGGCGCCGAGAACGACGCTGGCCTGGCCGGTCCGCGCCGTCAGCCCCGGCGCGTTAGTGCCGACGCTGTCCTCGCCGAGGTTGACGGCGATCCGTGCCGCCAGTGGCAGCAGCGCTTCGCCCGACGTCTCGCGCGGCCGGCCGACGTGGACGACGACGCCGTTCGGATCGGTGAGCAGCACGGTGCAGGTCGTACCTGCGAGCGCAGTTTCGAGCTCGGTCAACTCGGCGGCAGCGGTCTCGCGAAGCAGCCGGCTGCGCCCGAGCGCGGAGTGGATCCGGCTTTCGGTGACCGGGTTGAAGGCGATCGCCTCGCCCGGATCGCGGCGCGCCTGCAGGCAGCGCGACCAAGACTGGATCACCGCTTCGCCGACCAACCCCGACGGTCGGACGCCCTGCTCGAAAAATCGCTCGCGAGCCAGCGCAAGCCGTTGCTCGGGGGTCGAGAAGAAGGGCTGCGCAGGCAGCAGGGCTTTGGCGAAGGAAACGGTCATCGAAATCTCCCGAAAGACTGTCTTCGTGTCGCGGCTCGGTGTCCAGGCGCGGGCGTCTCAGAGCGTACTCGAAACCCGGATCCGGCTCCGCCCGGCACTACTCGAACGCGAGCTGCAGACTCAGCGACGCGCTGCGCGGCGCGGCGCGGCCGAGGAACAGTTCGCTGCGTGGCAGCACCGGGTTGAAGCTGTTCGAAGGACCGGTGAAGACGTTTTCGCCGAGGATGCCGAAACTGGCGTAGCGCCGGTCGAGCACGTTGTCGATGCGGGCAAAAAACGTGCAGCGCCCGCTCGCGCGATAGCGGGCATCGAGGTCGAGTCGCGCGTAGCCGGGAACGCGGCCGTTCGTGTCTTCACCGTTCTCGTCGCCGCGCGCTTGCGTCGCAGCGACGAAGACGGCGCCGGCGCCGATCGCCCAGCGCGCGCTTGCGTCGAGGTCGGCGCGCAGCTTCAGCGTTTGCCGGGCGATGCCTGGAATGCGGTTGCCCGGTCGAACCGCGATGGTGCCGTTCGTGTCGGCGCTCGAATTGCTCGGGCTGCGCTCGGCGAAGCCGCTGCGAAAGGTCGCGTCGGTCATGGTGTGTCGCAGCGCCAAGGCCAGCGCGCTGCCGACGTGCGTCGCGAGGGAGAGCTCGACGCCTTGCCGGCGTGTCGTGCCGACGTTCTGGAAGTAACCGGCGTTGACGGCGATGCCGTTGCTGCTGACGAATTGCAGGTCGTCGCGCAGGTCGGTGCGGAAGATCGCGGCACTCCAGGTCGTCTCGCTGCCGAAGTGACCGCGGCCGCCGACTTCGATCGTCTTCGATACGATCTTGCGAAGCGGAGGATCGGCGAGAAAGTTGTTCGGCAGCTTGCACGGCGCGGCCGGATCGGCGCAAGTCAGCTCGATCGCGGTCGGCGCGCGCATGCCTTCGTTGTAGCTCGCGTAGGCCGTCAGCGCCGCGGTCGGATTGAAGTTGAGGCCGAGTGCCGGATTGAAGCGCGTGAAGCGATGCCTGCCGTCGAGCTTCGGGTCGTTGCCGCTGCGGTCGGCAATCCGAACCTCGGCGCGGTTCAACCGCCCGGCGAACGTGAGCGTCCAGCGTTCGTCGAGATGGAGCGAATCGGATGCGAAGGCGCCGAGGTGGCGCGTCGTCGAGTCGGCGTCGGTCTCGGCGACGACATTGCCGAGTGCGACCGTGCCGCGGTCGGCCGTCAATGCTGCGTCTTGGCGGCTGCGTCGAAAGCGTGCCTGGCCCTCGTCGAGGGCGAGACCGAGCGCAAGCCGGTTCGCGAATCCGGCGACGCTGCCATCGCGCGCCAGTTGCACGCCGGCGCCGTGGCTGGTCTGCTCGATCGACGAGCGGTCGATGCTTGCCGGCGCGGCGTCCGGGTCGCCTGCGGCATCGACGACGTTGCTGCTCAGGTTCTGATTGCGAAACCGGCGCAGATAGGCGTTACCGCTGAGCAGCCACTGGTCGGTGATCGCGTGGCTGGCCTTGAGCGACACGAGAGCGGCGCGGTTGTCGTTGCGGTCGGGAAAAGTGTAGGGCTGGCGCGGATCTTCGAAGCTTGCCGGCAGCGTTTGCGTGCCTTCGAGCCGGTTGTTCGCGGCACTGAAGGCGAGGTCGATGTCGGTCTTCTCGTCCTGCCAGCCGAGCTTGGCGAACAGCTGGCCGACCCGGCTCGGGTTGTGCAGCGCCCAGCCAGCGTCCAGGGTGCGGTTTGCGGTCGCGAACCAGTCCCAGGGGCCGCTCTTGCCGCCGCCATCGACGGTGAGCGATCGCCGGCCGAACGAGCCCGCGCCGACGCTTGCCGATGCGCCCGGCCGCTCCGGGTATTCGCTGGCTCCGCTCTTGGTGTAAACCGCGATCGCACCGCCGAGCGTGTTCAGTCCGAATGCGGGGTTGGACCCGGGGATGATCTGGATGCTCGAGATCGCCGCTTGCGGGATCAGGTCCCAATTGACGCTGTCGCCGAACGGCTCGTTGACGCGAACGCCGTCGAAGAAGACCGAGACGCCTTGCGGCGTTCCGAGCACCGGCGACGCGGTGAAGCCGCGCAGGGAGATGTCGGGCTGGAACGGGTTGCCCTGCGCAGCGGCCAGGCCGATGCCGGTAGCGTTCTTCTCGAGGAAATCCATCGCCGTCGCGGCACCCTGGCGGCGCAGATCCCGGCTCGTGAAGATCTGCGCGTTCGCTGGCACGTCGCGCAAGGCGACGCCCGATCCCGGCAGCGGCGTCGTCCCGACCACGCCGACCTGGGGTAGCTCGAGCACCTCGGCCGGGTTCTCGGCGTGACCGGCGGACCCGATGAGCGCTCCTGCCAACGCGAATGCGCAGCTGGCGGCCGGTCGTTGGGTGGGCATCGAAGGCGTGGGCGCTTAGCGGGGGAGGGCACCGCGTTCAGCGAATCGCTACGCCCCAGGGCAGCTTGCCGACCGCGATGTCGGCGATCCGCAGCCCGCGTTCGGTGTCGATCACCGAGACGGTTCCGGAGCGGCCGCAGGCGACGTAGAGCTTTCGGCCGTCGGGCGTGAGTGCCATGTTCCAGGGGCGCTGGCCGACACCGATCGTCGCCGTCACCGTGTTGCTGGCGACGTCGATCACCGAGACGCTGGCGTCGCCGCCGTTCGATACGTAGACCTGCTTGCCGCCCGGATGCACCGCGATGCCGTTGCTGCGCGACCCGGCCTTGATGTGCGTCAGCACGCTGTAGGCGACCGTGTCGATGACATAGACCTCGCTGGCGTTCTCAGCCGCCACATAGGCGCGCGTGCCGTCGGGCAGGAAGCCGATGCCGCGCGGCCGGGCGCCGACCGGAATCTGCGCCACCTGCGCGCGCTTGGCGACCTCGATCACGTCGACCGCCTCGCCTTCCTCGGCGCTGACGAAAACGTAGCGGCTGTCGGGCGAGAAGACGGCGTGCTCCGGGTTCTTGCCGCGCACGCGCACGACGAACGCCTTCTTGTTCGTCACCGTGTCGACGAAGGCGACATCGTTGGTCTCCTCGACCGCCGCCGCCACCCAGCGTCCGTCGGGCGAGATGCCGACGCCCTCGGGCGACTCGCCGAGCGGGATCGTGCCGGCGAGCTTGCGTGTCGCGAGCTCGATCATCACCAGCTGGTTGTTCGGCTGATCGCTGACATAGGCACGCCGGCCGTCGACGCTGATCACCGTGCCCCGCGGCTTCTTGCCGGCGGTGATCTCGGCCACGACCTGGTCGGTGGCGGTGTCGATCACGCTCAACGTGCCCGACCCCTCGTTCGGCACATAGGCGAAGGGTGCCGCCCAGGCCGCCCACGGCAATACCCAGGCGAGGGCCAGCGATGCGAGTTTCGAAGTCATGAATGCTCTCGAGTGAAAGAGGTGCAGGGAAACGGCGGCGCGAGTCAGCGCGTCAGGCCCGGCCACATTCGCGCGAACACGCCGTCGTGATCGATCAGCGCGTGCATGAGCGCAGCCGCCACGTGGCCCACGATCAACGCGCAGAAGAGGAAGGCGGTGGCGATATGCAGGCCGTTGAAGAGCGCATAGACCTGGGGCAGGTCAGGGCCCCAGGGCTTGAGGACGACGCCGAAGAAACGCAAGCCGTGCTTGCTGAAGTTGGAGGCGATGTATCCCGACAGCGGCATCACCAGCATGCAGACGTAGAGCGCGCGATGCCACCACAGTGCGGCGCCGCGCTGCCATGCCGCCATCGAGGCCGGCCACGCCGGCACCGCGTGGCGAGCGCGCCAGACGATGCGCGCGACGATCAGCAGGCCGAGGACGATGCCGATCGACTTGTGCAGGTTGATGACACCCGCCCGCGAAGGCGTGTTGCGCGGTGCGATCTCGTCGAGGAGGAAGCCGAAGGCGATCTGCCCGAGCAGTGCGACGCCGAGCAGCCAGTGCAGCAGTATCGAGACGCGCCCGTACCGAGTGGCGTCCGCGCCCTGGGTCATCGGAAGGTGATCGAACCGTTGATGCCTGCGATCCACGTTCTGCCGGGCGCCGGTTCGAAGAACCGCGAGTTGCCTTCGTTGACGATCACCGAGCCCGCGTATTTGCGTCCGAGCACGTTGTCGACGCGGCCGAAGCCGCTCAGGTCCCAGCTGCCGATGTGGACGAGGTAGCCGAGGTTCGCGCCGGCGGTGGCGAAGCCCGCGGCGGCGTCGGAGTTGAGGTCGTTGACCCAGACGCGGCTGAGCGCGCGTGCCTCGACCCCTCCGCGCCAGCCTTGCGGCGGCGCCCAAGCCAAGCTGCCATAGAACGCCGAACGCGCGACGCCGGGAATGCGGTTGCCGCCGGCGATCGGCACGTTCGCCGCCGCGCAGGGCGTCGCGGTGCAGGTGAGGAAGGGATCGACATAGCGCGCGTCGAGCCAGGTGTAAGCGACCTGCGTGCGCCAGTTGTCGCGCCAATCGCGCGACCACGCCGCCTCGAGGCCACGACGCCGCGACGCGCCGGCGTTCTGGAAGGTCGAGCGGCCCCCCGAGTTGGTCTGCGTCACGATCTCGTGGCTGGTGCGGGTCTCGAACACGGCGACGTTGAGCTCGCCCCAGAGCGCATCGCGCGTCTTCACGCCGGCCTCGACGCTGTCGCTGCGAGCCGCTTGCAACGCCAGATTGAGGCCGGTCGCGCCGTTCGGCCGGTAAGCCAGTTCGTTCAGCGTCGGCGTCTCGAAGCCGCGCCCGGCCGTCGCATAGACGTGCAGGCTCTCGGTCGCCGCGAACATGAGTCCGGCGACGGGCAGGGAAGCGGCGTAGCGCACCTTGCCGCTGTCGTCGGGATTGGGGCCGACGATGTAGTGGTCGATCGAGGTGAAGCGCACGATGCTGTGGCGCAGGCCTGCGTCGAGCGTCCAGCGCTCGGCGAAGCGCCACGACGCCTGCAGGTACTGGTCGATGTTGGTGACGTCGTTGTCTTCGTTGCGGCGCAAAGCGCCCTGCACGCCGGTGACGCCGCCGATGAAGTTCTGGAAGCCCTGTCGATGCTCGGCCAGAGTGTCGTAGGCGAGGCCGCCGAGGATCGTCAGCGGCATGTCGCCGAGCCGGGTCTTCGCCGTCCAGCGCAGGTCGGTGCCGTCGTAGGCGCGGCCGAGCGAGATGACGCCGCCCGGATTGAGCGGATTGTTCTGCGCCGGCGAGGCCGGCGGCGCCAGGATCGCCTGAAACTGCTCGGTGCCGCGATGGCCGCCGTAGATGAGGGCGCGGAGCGAGTTGACGGCATCAATGCGTCGCTCGTAGACCAGGCCGAACTGCGTCTGCTCGACGGTCTTGCGCGTGTCGTAGGCGATCGCCACCGGGTCGACGCCGCGCGGGTTGGCCTGGAACTGCGCGCGCGTCACGCCGAGCGGGTCCTGCGCCTTCGGCAGGGAGACGCTGTTGGCGAGCAGCGTCACCTTGCTCGCGTCGTCGGGCGCCAGGGTCAGCTTGACGTTGCCGATACGGCGCTCTACGACGCTGTGGTCGCGGTAGCCGTCGGTCCGGAAGTCGCTGGCGCTGACGACGTAGCCGAGACCGCCGCTCGTGCCGCTGGCCTTGGCGCCGAAGCGGAGCGCGCCGTCGCTGCCGCCGGCGACGCTGAAGCCGAGCGTTGGCGGGCCGCGTCCTTCTTCGGTGAAGACCTGGATGACGCCGCCGGACGAGTTGCCGTAGAGCGCCGAGAACGGCCCGCGCAGCACCTCGATGCGATCGGCCGAGCCGAGATCGACGTTCGAGATCTGGCCCTGGCCGTCGGGCAGCGTCGCCGGAATGCCGTCGACGTAGAGGCGGACGCCGCGGATGCCGAAGGTCGAGCGCGCGCCGAAGCCACGCACCGAGATCTGCACGTCCTGGGCGTAGTTCTGGCGGTCGCGGGCGAACAGGCCGGGCACGCCGCCCAGACTCTCGGAAATGTTGACCTGCATCCGCGCGTCGCGAATCCGGTCAGCGCCGATCCGGTCGATCGACGCAGGCACGTCGAACGCGGCGGCCTCGGTTCGCGTCGCCGTCACGACGACCGGGTCGAGGCGCAGCGCGGCCTCGCTCGGCTGGGCTTGCGCCAGCGCCGTCGCGGGCTGGGCCAGCGCAGCAAGCGCCCACGCCCCGGACAAGATGCGGTTGCAGGCCAGCGTTCGCATCGCCAGGCCCCTACTCGCGCACGAGGTCGGCGAGCCCGAAGGCTGCGCCGATCGCAGGTTCGGCCGGCGCGACCCAGGTCGTCCCGGTTTGTTCCGACCATCGCTGCAACTCGCCGCTCGCAGCGGCCCGATCGATGACACGATCGGCGGCGCTGATCAGATCGGCGGATTCGCGCAGCGCGACGAAGCCGATGTTGATGCGCAGCGGATGGACGTAAGCGGTACGCCGGAGCGGGCTCGCGGGATGCGCGAGGCGCCAGGCATCGAAGCGGTCTAGCGGCACCAGAGCGGCGTCGAAACGCTCGGCTTCGAGCTGCTCGAGGATGTCCTGGTTCTGCGCCAGGCTGACGATCTGCGACCGAAGACTGCCGTTGCGATAGAGCGAGACGGCGGTGCCGGCGAGCGTGCCGGTGACGACGCCGATCCGCGCATCGCCGGGGTTGGCGAGGGTGGCGCCCTGGCGCGCCGCGTCGCGAACCACGAGCGACATTGCCATCGCGTGATACGGGCGCGTCGCGACGAGCGTTCCGAGTGGCACCCAGGGCCGCTGCGGCCGGCGCTTGGCACCCGGATAGTCGGGAACGCGCGCCGTCGGCCGCGCCGGCGCGCCGAGATCGCCGGCGAGCAGGGCGAAGCCGCTGGCCATGTCGCAGACACCCGATGAGAGCAGCGCATTGACTTCCTGCGCGAGCGTGCTTTCGCGTTCGTACTTCGATTCGAACGGTACGACCTCGAGCGTGCGCTTCAGTTCGGCCGCGATCGCCCCGGCGACGCGAACGTCGAGGCCGCGGTTGTCGCTGCCGGCGCGGTACGAGAGCGGCGGGTTGTCTTCGGCCATGCAGACCGTGAGCGTCTGCGCGCCCGTGCCCCCCGCCGCCAACAGGCCGGCCAGAAGCATCATGCCGACCCATACGCTTCGCACGGCGCGGCTCATGGCTCCTTCCCGCCGCGGCTGCCGACGTAGGCCCAGAGCAAGTAGATCTGCTCCGCGCTCAGCGCCTCCTTGAACGAGGGCATGTTGCCTTTGCCGTTGCTGACCGAGTTGAAGAAGCGCTCCGGCTGATCGACGGGGAATCGACGCAGGTCGTAGACGGTCGTTCCCGAGTTGACCATGTTGCGGCCGTGGCACTGGGCGCAGGTGCGATCGAACTGCTTGTGGCCGTGCTCGATCTCGTCGACGGAAAAGCGCGCCTGGGCGTGTGCCGCGGAGACGAGCGCGGCAGCGGCGCCGAACGCCGCTACGCGCGCAAGCTTCATCGCACCGCGAAGGTCCAGACCGATCCTCCCGCCGGGACCATCGCCATGCGCTCGTCGCCGAGGAGGGCCCAGACGCCGCCGCCCCCGGAGACGATCGAGATGTACTGCTTGCCGTCTTTCTCCCAAGTCACCGGCAGTCCGATGATTCCCGAGCCGGTCTGGAACTGCCAGAGCTTCTCGCCGGTGTCGGCATCGACGGCGATCACTTCGCCCGTGGCCGCGCCGGTGAAGACGAGGCCGCCCGCGGTGGACAGCGTTCCCGCCATGCTCGGCTGCCCGGGCCAGGCCATCTGCCACTTGCTCTTGCCGGTCATCGGGTCGATTGCTGAGAGGTAGCCGTGCGGCTGGTCCTTCGGCATGTTGACGCCGCGGAAGTCGATGCCCAGGTACCACTCGCCCTGCTTGTATTCCGGCTTCGCGAGCTTGTACGGCCAGCTCATGTTGAGCGTGTTGCCGTAGGCCAGCCCGGTTGCCGGGTTCCAGGACATCGGCTGCCAGTTCTTGCCGCCGAGCACCGACGGAAAGACCTCTTCGTCGCCACCGGCACGGATGCGCTTGAACACCGCCGACTCGACCGGGCGGCCGGTCGCCATGTCGATCTTGTCGGCCCAGTTGACCTTGACGTACGGATTGGCCGCGAGGAGCTTGCCATTGGTGCGGTCGAGCACGTAGAAGAAACCGTTGCGGTTGGCCTGCACGAGAACCTTGCGCATCGCGCCATCGATCTTCAATTCGACCAGCATGCCGACTTCGGTCGAGTCGTAGTCGAACGGGTCGTTCGGCGAGAACTGGTAGTGCCAGACGAGTTCGCCCGTCTTGGGCCGGAACGCGAGCACCGAATCGACGTACAGGTTGTCGCCCTTTCTCGCTTCGGCATTCCACGGGCCGCCGTTGCCGGTGCCCCAGTAGACGAGGTCGAGATCGGGGTCGTAGGCGCCGGTCAGCCAGGTCGGCGCGCCGCCTTTTTGCGCCGTGTCGCCGGGCCAGGTGTCGGCGCCTTTGTCGCTGCCCGCGGCGGTCGTGTATAGGCGCCACAGCTTCTTGCCGGTTTCCGGATCCCAGCCGTCGATGAAGCCGCGCGTGCCGTATTCGCCGCCGGCGATCCCGGTCATCAGGACGCCGTTCGCGATCAGCGGCGCGCCGGTCATCGCGTGGCCGAGCTTGTAGTCGATTGCCTGCGACTTCCAGAGCTGCTTGCCGGTCTTGGCGTCGTAGGCGATGACGTTGGAGTCGAGCGTGGTGCGGTAGACCTTGCCGTTCAGGATCGCGACGCCACGGTTGAGCAAGCCGCAGCACGCCATCTTGAATACATCCGGCGCGAACTCGAGCTCCTGCTTCCAGATCTGGCGCCCGGTCATCGCGTCGATCGCGACCGTCGAGGTATGGGTCGTCACGAACATCATGCCGTCGTGGATGATCGGCTGCGATTCCTGACCCTGCGAGTTGTTGAGGCTGTAGTTCCAGACCGGCACCAGCTTACCGACGTTGCGCCTGTCGATCCTCTTGAGAGGGCTGTAGCGCTGGTTGGCGTAGCCCATGCCGTAGGTCAGCACGCTGCCGGGCGTGGTGTGGTCCTTGCGCAGGTCGTCGAGCGATTGCGCCCGGGCGGCGGAACCGGCGCCGAGCGCGAGCGCGCAAGCCAGCCACAGCCAAGGGGATCGAAGAGCCGTCATGGGTCTGTCTCCAAAGTTGGTCGTGTGGCCTCTGGTTCCCGCCAGGGTGGGCCACTCGTTCGACAGTAGCCGTCGTTACGTCGATCAGGTACCTAGGGGCATCCCTGATATCGCGGCGGTAGGCAGGTCGAGCGGGTCGCCCGGGAGCCAGCGCCAACCGCCGGGCGTGAGGCCCTCGACGCGAACCTCGCCGAAGGCGCTCCGGTGCAGGCTCGAAACCCGGTTCCCCACCGCTGCGATCATGCGCTTGACCTGGTGGTACTTGCCTTCGACCAGCGTCAGGCGCAAGGTCGACGTGCCGGTGGCCTCGCATGCGGCGGCGCGCACGGTCTCGTTCTCGTCGTGCAGCAGAACGCCGCCGAGCAGCTGGTCGACTTGCCGCGCGTCGACCGGATGCTTGCAGCTCACCTCGTAGACCTTGGGCACGTGATGTTTGGGTGAGGTCAGGCGATGGATGAGCGTGCCGTCGTCGGTGAAGAGCAGCACGCCGGACGTGTCCTCGTCGAGCCGTCCGATCGCCTGCACGCCGCGGTTGCGCAGCGGCGCCGGCAGCAACGAATAGACGCTCGGATGATGTTTGGGTTTTTGCGAGCACTCGTAGCCCACCGGCTTGTTCATGACGAGCAGGGCCTGCGCCCGATAGCTCCACGGTTCGCCGCGCACACTGAACTGCAAGCCCTCGGGCACGAGCTCGCGGTTGGGGTTGTCGCAGATGGCGCCATCGATCGTCACGAGCTCGGCGGCGATCAGGCCGGCGCATTCGCGGCGCGTGCCGAAGCCTTGCGTGAAGAGCAGTTGCGCGAGCTTCATCGCGCCGCGTTCAGGTCGTCAGCTCGAGGATGACGATGTGATTGTCGGTAGCCGGCCAGGCACGGCCGACGATGTGCTCGCCATTGAACTCGCCCTCGACGGCGCGGCCGGTGGTCCCCGTCAGCTTGAGACGGGCCTCGGAGATACCAGCCACGCCGCTCGGGACGCCGGCCGGCGGACTGGTGCCGTCGAGCACGATGCGGTCGCGCGGCACGCCGAAGTAGCCGCGCGGCCGGCTCATGACGACGAGCGCCTTGACGTCGCGGTCGGCCGCGGCGATCCGCTCGGCGCGCAGGCTGACGATGCGCGACGACCGTGGGAATGGGGATCGATAGACGTGCGTCGCCGCGTAGCCGGGCGCGGCGATGACGAACTCGTAGGTCTGCGGGCCGTCGGCCTTGAACGGCCCCCAGCGGCCGTCGGCGCCTATCGTCTTGCGATGCTTCGCCTCGCCGAGGCGCTCTCCGGTCGCAGCGCTCGTCGCGTAGACCTCGACCGTCGCGCCCTCGAGCGGCAGGTTGGTGGTGTAGCTTCCTTCGCGGTTGCCCAAGCCGAGGCCGCTGACCGTGCCGTCCAGCACCACGTCGAGCTCGGGCGCCACCGTCAGCCTGGTCGGTAGGCGGCCGGTGAGGAAACGCCAGGTCTCGGCAAAGGCTTGCGCGCTGAACGAGGTCTCGCGGTGATCGATGCCGGCGATGACACGGTTGTCGGCGCCCTTCAGCGCCGGGCCTTCGAAGCCGACGTTGGTGGGCGTACCGCGCTGCCCGATCCAGCTGCCGTCGGGCTGTGCGAACTTGTCGTAGCTGTCGGAGCGGATCGTCAGCCAACGGATGCCATCGGGTACCTCGTTGCCGTTCGGTCCTTGCGGCGTGTTGAGCCGGGTCAGGAACGGGCCGATGCCGTTGAACTCGCTGCCCGGCAGAAAACCGTTGTGCGCCCAGACGCCGTGGTTCGGCACGCCACCGAGCACCACCTGCGAGACCTGCGCGGCGCCGCCGGTGGCGACGAAGTTGCGGATCGGATAGCCGCCGCGCGAGTTGCCGATCAGGATCACCTTGCTTGCGCCGTTGACGGTGAGGACCCTCTTCACCTCGGCCGCGAGGTAGGCTGTGTACTCCGCGATCGAGCTGCTTCCCGGCTGCTCCTTGGCGTCGTCGGCGCGCGCGTTCGGGTAGGGCATGTTGATCGCATGCAGCCGGTCGCGCGGCCAGCCGTTCGACTCGAAGCGCCAGATCGTCGTCATCCAGATCGAGGCGCTGTCGCCGTTGCCGTGCACGAAGACGACCGGCGATCGAGCCTCGGCGTCGACGCCGGCATCGGGATTCGGCGCTGTCGCGCAGCCGGCGAAGGGCACCGCGCCGGCGGCCGCGGCGGTGAGAAGAAGGCGGCGACGGGTCATCGATTGGGGCGAGGTCTTGTTCATGGCTTGTCTCGGGTCTTGTTGTCGGTCTCGGCAGCGAAATCGCTGGCGGCGGGAAGATCGGGGAGGCCGGCCCCGTGCAGCGAGCACGCGGCGCGCACGGCACGCAGCACCGCGTCGGCGAGCACGTCGGCGGCGAGCGCGCCGATCAGCGTCGTGTGCACGTGCGCGTCGCTCGCGCCGGTGGCCAGCGCGAAGACGACGTCGCCGTCGCTCATCGTGTGCACCGGGTGGATGGTTCGCGCCAGGCCGTCGTGCGCCATCTGCGCGACCTTGGTCGCCTGGGTCTTGGTGAGCCGCGCGTCGGTGGCGACGATGGCGAGCGTCGTCGCGCCGCCGGCCTCGTCGCGCATGGCGCTCCGCGACGGCGGCCATGCACCGCGCCGGAACGCCGCCATCGTGTCGCGAAAGCCTGTGCCGTCGTCCGTGCGCGCGCCGGCGACGATGGCGCCCGTCGCCGGATCGACGACATCGCCCATCGCGTTCACCGCAACCAGTGCCGCCACCGTGACGCCGCCGACGACGATCGACGCCGTGCCGACGCCGCCGCGCATCGCGTGGCCGATGCCGAAAAGCTTGCCCAGGCTCGCACCGGTGCCGGCGCCGACGTTGCCTTCGGCCGGTGCCTCGCGCGATGCAGCTTGGCAGGCCGCGTAGCCAGATGCCGCATCGGGACGAATCCGCGAGTCGCCGACCCAGAGGTCGAACAGGATCGCCGCCGGCACGATCGGCACGGTCACCTTGCTGCCGTCGCCGCGGGTCGGCCCGGCGGCGACGCCGACGCCGCGCTCGTCGAGCCAGCGCATGACGCCGCCGGCGGCGTCGAGGCCGAAGGCGCTGCCTCCGGCGAGCAGGACGGCATGCACTTTCTCGACCGCGTTGATCGGCGCGAGCAGCTCGGTCTCGCGCGTGCCGGGCGCAGCGCCGCGGACGTCGACGCCGCAGACCGCGCCGCCTTCGGCGAGCACGACGGTGCAGCCGGTCGGGCGACGTGTATCGGTGAAGTGGCCGACCGAGAGGCCGGCGACGGCGGTCAGGCCGAAAATGATGCCCACGCGTTCCCTGCGGTCGCCGCCCTCAGGAGACCGAAAGGGCCGGTTCGTGGCCCTTGGGGCGCGGCCGGCCTTGGGGCGGCCCGGCGCCCGCTCATCCGGCCGACGCAGGTCATGCGAAGACGCCGGCGGTGTCCTGCATCCGCGCCGAGACCTCGCCGAGATGGAACATCGTGTCGCCGTAGCTCATTTCGATGACCGTGAGCCGCTTGAAATAGTGGCTCGCAGCGTACTCGTCGGTGACGCCGATGCCGCCGTGCAGCTGGATGCACTGCTGGCCGACGAAGCGCATCGACTGGCCGAGCTGCACCTTGGCCTGCGACAGCGCACGCCGCCGCGCCGGCGCCGGCTCGTTCAGCTTCAGTGCCGCGTAGTAGCTCATCGAGCGGGCCAGCTCGAGCTGCATCTTGACGTCGGCGATGCGGTGGCGCAGTGCCTGGAAGCTGGCGATGGCGACACCGAACTGCTTGCGCGTGTTCATGTACTCGACGGTCAGCGCGATCAGCTTTTCCATCGCGCCGACGGCTTCGGCACAGATCGCCGCGATGCCGATGTCGACCGCGTGCTCGAGAGCCAGCATCGCCTCGCCGGCGGGCAGCAGCTCGATGCCGCTGGCGCCGTCGAGAACGAGGTCGGCGGCCGAGGCGCCGTCCTGCGTCGGGTACGGCTTGACCGAAGCGCCGCCTTCACCGCGCGAGACCAGGAAGAGGGCGACGCCGTTCGGGTCGCCCACGGCACCTGAGGTACGCGCCGAGACGACGAAGGCGCCCGCCTGTCCGCCCGCCGGCACGACCGTCTTGGTGCCGGTCAGTCGCCAGGTGCCGCTCGAATGCTCGGCGCGGGTCTCGACATGGCCCAGGCGGTAGCGCGAATGCCGCTCCTCGAGAGCCGGCGCGACGATCTCCTTGCCCTGGGCGATGCCCTGCAGCCAGAGCGACGCCGAAGGCGCGTGGCTGGCGACGAGCAGGCGGGTCGCCATCAGCGACACCGCAGCGAACGGCTCGAGCACGAGGCCGCGGCCCAGCTCTTCTATCACCACCATCGCATCGACGGGACCGAAGCCCATGCCGCCCTGCGCTTCGGGCACGGCCAGGCCGAGCACGCCGAGATCGGCCAGGCCCTGCCACGATTCGCGCGAGAAGCCGCCCGACTTGACGATGCCGCGCCGGCGCTCGAAGTCGTAGCTCTTCTCGACCCACTTGTGCACCGTGTCGCGCAGCATTTCCTGGTCGTCGCTGAAATCGAAGTCCATGTTCAGCTCCCCAGCACGGTTTGCGCAACGATGTTGCGCTGCACTTCGTTTGATCCGCCGTAGATCGTCGTCTTGCGCATGTTGAAGTAGGTCGCCGCGAGCGGCGCGACGAAGGCGCCGCCGGCCGCGTGCGCGGCCTGCCAGCCGGCATCCATCGCCTCCTTGATCAGCGGCACCGCGGCCGGGCCGGCGGCGAGCATCATCAGCTCGGTATAGCGCTGCTGGATCTCGCTGCCGCGGATCTTCAGCAGCCCGGCGACGTCCAAGCTCTGCTTGCCGCTCTTTCCGGCCGAGAGCACGCGCAGGACCATCATCTCGAGCGCGACCACGTCGACCTCGAGCCGCGCGATCTCGTCGCGGAAGCGCCCGTCGTTGTACACGCCTTCGGCCTTGGCGATGCGCTTGACCCGCTCGAGCTCGCGCTTGGCGCGATTGACGTCGGCGATGTTGGTGCGCTCGTGCGCGAGCAGGTACTTGGCGTAGGTCCAGCCCTTGTTCTCTTCGCCGATGAGCTGGTCGGCGGGCACCTCGACGTTGTCGAACCAGACCTCGTTGACCTCGTGCTCGCCGTCCATCGTGATGATCGGCCGCACCGTGATGCC
>JANXWR010000585.1 GCA_025351025.1 Burkholderiales bacterium
TGGAAGTTCTCGGTCGCCGCCATCGTCGCCAACCTGCACGACGTGGTCATCATCCTGGGCTTTTTCGCCTTCTTCCAGTGGGAGTTCTCGCTCTCGGTGCTGGCCGCGGTGCTTGCCGTGCTCGGCTATTCGGTGAACGAGTCGGTGGTCATCTTCGACCGGATCCGCGAGTCGTTTCGGCGCTACCGCAAGCTCAACACCGAAGAAGTGATCGACCACGCCATCACCAGCACGATCAGCCGCACCATCATCACGCACGGATCGACGCAGATGATGGTGCTGTCGATGCTGCTCGTCGGCGGGCCGACCTTGCACTTCTTCGCCATCGCCCTGACCATCGGCATCCTGTTCGGCATCTACTCCTCGGTGTTCGTTGCCGCGGCGATCGCCATGTGGCTCGGCGTCAAGCGCGACGACCTCATCGGTCCGACGGCGGCCAAGTCGCACGATCCGGAAGACCCGAACGCCGGGGCGGTGGTGTAGAGTCCAAATCGATCTTCGCAGGACCCGACGCACCCCACAGCATGCCCACCCCCGCCAACCCGACGGCACTGGCGCAGCAGGCGAGGCGGTCTTATGTAGAGCGACTGCTCGGCGGCCTGCCCGCCGTGGTGGCGGCGGTCGACCAGGGCGCGCGAGTGCTGGCCGGCTCGGTCGCCGAGCCCGCCATCGGCCTGCGCCGGCGCGAGCTGATCCCGACCTTGCAAGGCACTTTGCCGCTCTGGCTGCGGGGCATGACGACGCTGTTGCGCGCCTCGGTGACGACCGGCACCGTGCCGCAGACGCGCCTCGGCGAGCTTCCCGTCACGTCCGGCAGCAACCGGCCCGGCAGCAAGCTGAGCCTAGTCGACGACGACACCATCGAGCACGAGATCCTCAGCTCGCGCCTGGCCCTGGCGATGATGGATCGCGCGTCTTGGGAGTTCACCGACCTGCGCTCGCGCATGAACGTACTCGAGGGCCGCGACGAGCTCGAGACCAACGACGTGCTGCGTCCGCACGTGCTGGCCCGCGTCGTCACCAATTCGTGGCTCGCCGCACCGCTCGGCTTCGACGCCTGGCGGCTGCTGCAGACGGTGCTGCACGACGAGCTCTCGCACTTCGCCGAAGAGACCTACCACGAGACGAACCGCTTCCTGCTGGCGCGCCATGTCCTGCCCGAGGTCGATCTGCGGCCCTTCATCCGACGTTCGAGCCACGGTGGCGGCCCGACGCGCTCGGGCTCGACCGGCGGCTTCGGCACGCCGACGGGCACCACGCCGCCGAGCCTCACCGACTTTCAGCAGTCGGTGATGAAGCCCCCGAAGGAGACGCACGAGGTCGGCGAAGAGACGCGCATGATGACCCGCGCCGCCGGCTTGGCGCGTGGCCCGGACCAGGCCGAGGCCGTGCTCGGCCGGCTGAACCGGCTGGTGAGCCGGCAGCTGCCCGATTTCGCCAACACCTCGCAGGCAGCGCAGGCGGCATCGCCGCGCCTCAGCGCAGCCATCTCGCAGGCGCAGGAAAGCGTGGCGCGGCGCCTCACCAACGCTGCCGCGGCGGCGGCGAGCAGCGGCGCCCCGGCGGTCGGTACGCCGGCTCTGCTCGAGGAGCTGCATCAGAGAAAGCAAGCCCTCAAGGCGGCCGCGGCGACGCCGGTCGAGCGCGCCACGATCGAGATCGTCGCCCTGCTGTTCCAGAGCATCCTGATGGAGGACGCGATTCCGGCGACGGTGCGCGTCTGGTTCGCGCGGCTGCAGATGCCGGTGCTCCGCGTCGCCGTCTCCGAGCCCGACTTCTTCGCCACCGTCGAGCATCCGGCGCGCCGCCTGATCGACCGCATGGGCTCCTGCGTGATGGGCTTCGATTCGGGTAGCCGCGCCGTCGGCGACCTGCTCGAAAAGGAGATCAAGCGGGTCGTGCAAGTCGTCGAGGCCTATCCCGACACCGGCCGGCGTGTCTTCCAGACTGTCCTCGCCGAGTTCGAGAAATTCCTCGAGCACTACTTCCGCAACGAGAACGAAGCGTCGAAGAAAGGCGTCTCGCTGGCCCAGCAGGTCGAGCAGCGCGAGACGATGGCGATCCAGTACACGATCGAGCTGCGCAAGATGCTCAACGACGTGCCGGTGCAGGAGGGCGTGCGCGAGTTCCTGTTCCACGTCTGGGCCGACGTGCTCGCCACGACCGCGGTCAAGGCCGACGGCACCGAGGCCGTCAAGGACATGAAGCGCGCCGCCGCCGACCTGATCTGGTCGGCCAGCGCCAAGGTCTCGCGCGCCGAACGCGCCGAGGTGATACGCCGCCTGCCGCCATTGCTGAAGACGCTGCGCGACGGCATGGATGAAGCCGGCATCCCCTTGCCGAAGCAGGACGAGCACATCCAGCGCCTCAACAACTCGCTCGCCGCGGCCTTCACCGCCAAGGCCGCGGCGATCTCGCAAGAGCGGCTCGAAGAGCTGATGCGGCGTCTCGAGACGCTCGAAGAGCTGCTGCCCGAGGCCGAGCAGGTCGACATCGACGAGTCGCTGGTCATGGACCTCTCGGGCCACGAAAGCAGCGAGCTCGAAGTCGTGGCCGAAGGCGGCTCGATGCCGACGCCGGCGATGCTGAGCTGGGCGCGCGAGCTGCAGGTCGGCAGCTGGTACATGCTCGACTACCGCAGCCGCAACGAGGCGGTGCAGCTCGCCTGGCAAGGCATGCGTCGCCAGCTCACTTTGTTCGTTTCACCGCAGGGCCGCGGCGTGCTGTTCCAGCAGCATCGCCTCGCCGCCTTCCTGCAAGCAGGTCTGCTCGTGCCCGCGCAGGACGAAGCGCTCACCGTGCGCGCCACGCGCAGCGCGATGGCCAAGCTGGATGGAGATCCGAGCCGCTTGTTGGGCTGAGATCCGAGCTGGTCGGCGGCAGAGAGCCGAGCCGTTCGTTGTCGGGATCCTTCGCTTCGCTCAGGAGACAAATCGGGGGAGCGAAAGTGGACACCCGTGTCCACTTTCGCAGACAGCGAGTTGACGGACGACGCGTCCGTCGAACGAAGCGTGACTAAACCGGGCGCTCGCGTCCGGTTTAGTGGATTAGCCGGTCTTCTTCGGCGACGAATAGTTCGTCGAGGATCAGCGCATCGGGCTCTTCGCCCAAGCTCCAGAAGACCATCAGCACGATGATCTTCAGATCCTCCAGATCGAGCGGACCGCCCGGAATCGCGCTCGCGCGGTCGATCACCATCTCGCGCATCTGCGGCGGCAGGACGCCGGCCGATTCGAGAAAGGTGATGAAGCCGATCGACTGCTCGCCCAGGTGCTCGAGCTCGGCCGGCACGTAGATGCGAACGCTGTCTTCCTGCTGTTCGCCGACGCGCGCTTCGGCCGCTGCGGCGACGCCGTCGAGCCAAGTCAGGGCGTCCCCGATCTCCTCGGTTTCGAAGCCGACCGAGCTGAGCTTTCGCGTCAGCTGCTCGTGCTCGGGGCACGCATCGGGGCGCCAGTAGTTCTCGTAGAGATACACGAGCACATCGAACATGAATTGACTATACCCGAGCGATCATGGCCGACATGGCGCCGCGGACGAACGGCAGCGGCCAGCGACAGGACCCGACGAGTCAGCCCCGCTCGACGCGCTGGAACACCTGCCCGGGCAGGCGGGCGACGCGGCCGTCGAGCTCGAGGTCGAGCAGCCGCGTCGACAGCTCGGCGGTGCTGTAGCCGGTGCGGGCGAGCAGCGCGTCGAGGCCGATCGGGTCGAAGCCGAGCGCGGCCAGCAGCGGGTCTTCCTTCGCGGCGGCGTCCTCGTCCGAGGCGCCGCGTGGCGCCGCGTTTGCGCCCGGTCGAGCGGCGCTGAACTCCTCCAGGATGTCGGCGGCGCTGTCGACGAGCTTGGCACCTTGCTTCAGCAGCACGTTGCAGCCACGCGCCTGCGGCGAATGGATCGAGCCGGGGATCGCGAACACCTCGCGGCCGGCCTCGAGCGCCAGGCGCGCCGTGATCAGCGATCCCGATTGCAGCGCGGCCTCGACAACCAGCGTGCCGCGCGCGAGCCCGGCGATGATGCGGTTGCGGATCGGAAAGTTCTCGGGCAGCGAGGGCGTGCCGATCGAGAACTCGCTGACGATCAGCCCCTGCGCCGCGATGCGGTGGGCGAGCACGCGGTGTCGCGCCGGGTAGATGCGGTCGAGCCCGGTGCCGACGACGGCGATCGTGCCGCCGCCTCCGGCGCCCGGTGCGGACGCGCCTTCCAGCGCGCCTTGGTGGGCCGCGCCGTCGATGCCGAGCGCCAGCCCGGAGACGACGACCAGTCCGGCCCGACTCAGGTACGCGGCGAAGGCACGTGCGTTCTCGACCCCTTGTGCCGTCGGATTGCGACTGCCGACGATGGCGATCGCGTCGACGGCGAGCAGCTCGACGCGGCCCTGGGTGTAAAGCAGCGTCGGCGGATCGGCGGTCTGCAGCAGCGCCGCGGGGTAGCGCGGGTCGCCCAGGACGAGGACGTCGCGCGGTGCTGCGTCGCCCGCGTTGCCTCCGGCCAACCAAGCGAGCGTGGCGTCGAGCAGCGCCTCGAAACCAGGCGGCCCGTTGGCGAGAGCGGACGCGGCCACCGAGCCGACGACTGCCTTGCGCGCCGCCGTCGAGGCGCCGAGCACGGCTTCGGGCGAGCCGAATTCGGTGAGCAGGCGCCGCGCCGACTCGTGCCCCACGCCGGGCGTCTCGACGAGGCGCAGCCAGGCGGCGAGCTCGTCGCGGGCGATCACCCGATCAAGGCTGCGTGAAGCGGTCGCCGGGCGAGACCGGCTCCTTCACGGTGAGGATGAGCGCGTACGACATGCGCTGGAAAACGCGGAATACGAACAGGATGCCGTGCCGCTCGTCGGGCAGCTTGATCTTCGTCCGCTCCTTGTCGGTGGAATCGACGACGACCTTGCCGTCGCGATACAGCGCCAGCACGTGGCCGCGCTCGATGCCGTCGTTGGCGCCCTTGTTGAGGGCGACGATCTGGTTCTGGCCCGCCGTCAACGCGTCGCCGTAGATCGAGACGATCTGGCCGGCGATCGGGCTGGCCGGCGGATGCGGCGCGTAGTTGGTGTACTCGCGTGCCGGCACCGGCGAAAGCCGGTCGCCGACGCCGGCCTCCTGGCGGATGCTGGTCACGGTGAAGGTCGCCGGGACGATCTCGGCCTTGCCGTCGGCACCGGTGCGCGTGCCGCCTTCGACCGTGTACTCCGAGGCGCCGACGTAGGTGGCCTCGAAGCCTAGGATCTCCTTGGTGGTCGGGTCGCGCAGGGGACGCGGCTCGCGGAAGATGCGGTATTCGCGCTCCTGGCCGAGATCGCCGCGTACGTAGGCGGTGTCGCCGCGGGCAAGCAGCACGCGGCCCTCCTGCGTGGCGACGATGCGCGGCGCGTCGACGAGCTGGTTGCCCTCGAAGATGACCGCTTCGTTGAGGAAGGGCTCGATCAGGTTGAAGGGAATCGAGGCGATGCCGTCGAAGGCGATGTCGCGCGCCCGCACCCGCGGCGTCAGCTTGCCGTCACCCGTCGGGCCGCCGGCTATCTCGCCCATGCGCAGCCGCGCACGGCCGTTGGACTTGTCGAGATAGAGGACCTGGCCGGGAAAGATCAGGTGCGGATTTCTCACCTGCTCGAGGTTCATGCCCCAGAGCTCGGGCCAGCGCCACGGGCTGTAGAGGTACATCTTGGAGATGTCCCACAGCGTGTCGCGACGCTTCACGGTGTAGACGTCGGGCGCGTCGGGCTTGATCTCGCTCAGGGGCACGCCGGTCTCGGCGGTGCGCTTGGCCGTGGCCCGCTGCTCGGGCGTGATGGGAAAATTGGGCTCGACCGCCACCGCGATTCCCGCCGTTCCCGCGGCCGCGACACCGAGCGCAAGGGCGAAGGCGGCTCGGGCCGGGACGGCAAGGGGAGCGGTTAGGTGTCGACGGATCATGAAGGCGGGTCTCGTTGCGCGCGGGCGCAATGCTCGCGGGTTCTCGGGTTGCTCGGCCGTCCGGGCCGCGCCGATACCGCGATCCGGGGTTGTTTCGCCCCGCCTCGCCGCAGCCACGGCGGTTCGGCGAAAATCCTCACTCTGTCTCGCAGATTCTGCCTATAAAGCCTTGATATCGCAACGAAAGTCGCCCCCGCAGCACGGCCTGCGTGAGACGTTTCACACCGCTTTGCGTTGCGCTGCATCCACATTTGCCGGCTCCTGAATCGAATCGTCACAAATGGCCCGTCTCCAGATCCTGCGCTACCCCGATCCTCGCCTGTACACCGTCGCCCGTCCGGTGGCCCAGGTCGACGAGCGAATCCGCGGCCTCGTCGACGACATGCTCGAGACCATGTACGAGGCCGAAGGTGTCGGCCTGGCGGCGACGCAGGTCGACGTGCACGAGCGCGTCATCGTCATCGACACCGCCGACGCGCGCGGCTCGCCGATCGTGCTCATCAATCCCGAGCTGATCGAAAAGAGCGACGAGATGATGCTCGGCGACGAAGGCTGCCTGTCGGTGCCCGAGATCTACGACAAGGTGCCGCGCCACGCCCACGTGCGGGTGCGCGCGCAGGAACGCTCCGGCGAAGTGCGCGAGTTCGACGCCGAGGGTCTGCTTTCGGTGGCGGTGCAACACGAGATGGATCACCTGCTCGGCAAGGTCTTCGTCGACTACCTGAGCCCGCTCAAGCGCTCGCGCATCAAGACGCGCATGCTCAAGAAAACGCGCGACGAAGCGCGCGCCTGATGCGGCTGGCGTTCGCGGGCACGCCCGACTTCGCACGCGTCGCGCTGGAGCGGCTGGCCGCCGCCGGGCACGAGATCACGCTCGTCCTCTGCCAGCCGGATCGGCCGTCGGGACGCGGCATGAAGACGCAGGCGGCGCCGGTCAAGGCGCTCGCTCAGGCGCGCGGTATGGCCGTCGCGCAACCGCGTGGCCTGCGCCTCGACGGTCGCTACACCGACGACGCCGCCGCCGCGCGCGCGGCCTTGATCGCCGCCGCGCCAGAGGCGATCGTCGTCGCCGCCTACGGCCTGATCCTGCCCCCCTGGTTGCTCGAGCTGCCTCGCCTCGGCTGCATCAACATCCACGCGTCGCTGCTGCCGCGCTGGCGCGGCGCCGCGCCGGTCCAGCGCGCTAACGAGGCCGGCGACGCCGAAACCGGCGTGACCCTGATGCAGATGGACGCCGGCCTCGACACCGGCGCCATCCTGCTCGTGCGCACCACGCCGATCGCCGCCGACGAGACCAGCGCGAGCCTGATCGAGCGTCTTGCCGCGATCGGCGCCGAGCTGGCGGTCGAGGGGCTCGCCGAAGCGACGGCCGGGCGTCTCCGAGCGCGCCCGCAACCCGAATCCGGCATCACCTACGCGGCCAAGATCGCCAAGTCCGAAGCGATGATCGACTGGCGCGAGCCGGCGCCCGTGATCGAGCGGCGCCTGCGCGCCTTCGATCCCTTTCCCGGTGCGCGCAGCGTGCTCGCCGGCGAGACGCTGACCTGCTGGCGCGGCGAAGCGTGCGCCCCGGCCGGCGGTGCGACGAGGCCGGTACCAGGCGAGATCGTCGGCGTCGACGCCGGCGCCATCGTCGTCGCTTGCGGCGAGGGCTGGCTGGCGCTCACCGAGCTGCAACGCGCCGGCGGCCGGCGCATGTCGGCGGCCGACTTCCTGCGCGGCCGCGCGCCGGCACCGGGCAGTCGCTTTCAGCCCGGGCGCGACGCCGCGACCCCCGCGACAGGCCGTTGAACACCTGGCCTTGCGGTCCTGTCTACTCGCTTCGCCGAAGCGGCGCGGCAGGCTGAGCGGCCGCGGCGCGGCACCGTCTCAAGTCGGCGGCGCCTTGGCCGATATTCCGGGCGAACCCTCACCTCTGCCATGCGCCCCATTGCCGTTCTCCGTTCTGCCACCGTCCTCGCCGCCTGCCTGCTCGCAGGCTGCGACATGCTCGGCATCGAGTCGGTCGAGAAGGTCGCCGCCGCCCGCGATGCCGACGGCAAGGCGATCGGCGGCGCCTGCCGCCATGCCGGCCGCGCCATCGAGGACTGCTTCACGATCTACCGCAAGGCCGACCGGGCGGCGGTGTTCGCCGGCTGGCGCGACATGAACGACTACATGCGCGAGAACAAGATCGAGCCGGTGGCGCCGCAGCTGGCGGCCCAAGCCGACCGGGTCGCGCCGGTCACGTCGGTCGCGCCGGTCAAGCCCGCGGCCACCGAGACGCACTGAAGTCCGCCCGCGCTTCGAGCGCGGATGGACCCCGGGCGGCAGTCGCTCAGCCCTTGACCTCGAACTCGCCGACGACGACGCGCTCGCCGCCCTGGCTCTTCAGCCTGAGGGTCGTGCGCCGGTCCTGCTGCGCCGCGCTGCCGAAGCCGCTCGACAGCCACAACATGATGCCGGTGCTCGAGGTCAGCACCTGCTGGCGATGGCCGAAGAAGTTGGCCTCGACGCGGTACTTGCCCGGCTTGGCGTTCTTCAGCGAAAACTCCTCGGGCCCGTAGCCGCCGGTCGCGTCGTGACTGATCGTGCCGCCCTGGTACGAGAGGTCGTGGCCGTAGTACACCTCCTCGCCGTTCGGATCGATGACGTGCAGGTCGACGTCGGTTGCATCGGCATCCCAAGCGAGAACGACGCGCACGTCGAGCGGCAGGTTCTTCAGCAAGCGCGGCTCGATCGCCGAAGTGTCTACCGGCTTGCCGTCGCGCGTCGCCCTGGCGACCACGTTGTTCAGCTCGGCCAGCGAGATCAGGTCGATGTCGGCGAAGCGCCCGTCCCAGAGGCCGGTCACGACCTCGTAGAGCCGGTCGACGGCGCGCTGCGACTGGCCCGACTCGGCGAGCGCCAGGCCGAGGTCGCGATGCGACTGCGGCTCGTTCGGCGCCAGCTCGAGCACGCGCTCGAACACCGGCAGGGCGAGCCCGACCTCGCCGGCCTGCTGCAGCCGGTAGGCGAGCAGCCGCAGCACCTGGCGGTTCTGCAGATCCATCTCGGCGAGGTTGGAGAGCGCGCGCAGGCCGAGCGCGCGCTCGCCCTTGTTCAGGAAGAACTCGGCGCTGTCGAGGAAGAAGCCGACGTTCATCGTGTTGGCGCTGCGCTCGTCGAGGTAGACGGCGCGTCGCGTCGTGGGCTCGGGGGCTTCGAGCCGCTTCATCCAGGCGGCGTTGTTCTTCGCCGGCTGCAGCGCGATCGAGATGCTGGTCGCGGCGGACGCCGAGCCGCCGTCCTTCTTCTTCGCGTCGGCGCTGGTCGCCTCGGCCATGCGCCCGGCCAGGGTCGCCGGAGCGGTCGTGGGCGCGGCCGGCATCGGCCGCTGCGCCGCAGCGTTGCTGCTCACCGAGTCCGCATCGCTGCGCTCGCGGCGCGCGTCCTGCGCCACGCCGACGGCGCCGTGCGTCGCCGTCTTGGCGATCGCCAGCGGCGCCTTCGGCTCGTCCTTCGGGAAGTCGCGATTCCACCAAGACACGCGCGCCTCGAAGCGCTGCGCCACCTGCGCCAGCCGCGCCGCGTCGGTCTGCGCCCGGCTTTTCTGCGTCGTCGCGGCGAGCCGGTCGTAGGCGTCGCGCAAAGCCGGCGGCGGCTCGATCTCGTGGCGCACGTAGTCGTCGACGCGCTCGAGCACGAGCAGCGAAGTCTCGCGCGTGGCGATGCCGAAACGCTGGCCGAGCTGGCGGATCCTGACCTTGTTCGTGCGCGCCTCGCCCTCGAGCGAGGCCAGCGTCAATCGCGCCCACTGCACCGCGGCCAGTCGTGACGCGTTCTGCCGCGCATCGAGGCGGACGACGCGGCTCGTCACGCTGCCGTCGCTGCCGCGCAGGCGCAGCGTGAGCTCGGCGTTGCGGGCAGTGAGCACGCCGGCGAGCACGAGTCGACCGGCGACCGCGTCGCGCGATTCGGCAACGACGGTGTTGGCACCGATCGCCGAGACGTCGACAAGCTGCGTGCCGCGCGTCAGCAGCATCGCCGCGGCCTGCTCGTGCGTCAGCGATTGCAGGTCGATGCGGCGGCCGCCGCTCGCTTCGGCCAGCGCGCGCAGGGCGGCCGGGTCGCCGCTCGCTGCGCTGTCGACGGCGTAGACCGGCACCGGGAAGAAGAGGCGCCACGGCGCGCCGTAGTTGGCGAGGCCGTCGCTGAACCAGATCGCCTCGGCGGAGACGCCGTCGTGACGTACCGCGCCGAGGTTGCTGGCGCCGTCGTAGACGGTCGCCTGCAAGGCCTTGCGCAGGGCCGACCAGTCACCCTGGCGGACACTGAAGCGCTCGGCCGGAAAGGCGACGTCGGCGACGCGAACCAGCGTCACCTCGGTGTTGCCGGCACGCCTGAAGTAGGCGTCGAGGAGCGCGAACTCGCGGTCGAATTGCCGCGCCACGCCCGAGCCCGAGGCGTCCCAGACGATCTGCACGCTGTGCGGCACGGGCCGTGGCGCCGAGCGATCGGCCACGGGCAGGGTCAGCGCGAAGTAGCTTTCGCCGTTGCGCTCCTCGGTCGTGACCTCGGCCGCGTTGCCGCTGGTGCCGGGAACGTGCACACGCAAGGCGTCGCTCGGCAGGGCGGCATCGGCGAGCGACGTGCGGGCGCTGAAGCCGCCGCTCGGATCGCGCTCGAAGCGCAGGCCGAGCGTGTTGCCGTTGTCGATCTCGGGGCGGAGCATCGCGCTCGCGTAGCGGACGGAGACGTCGAGCCGCGCCACCGATCGGGCATAGCCAAGGGGCAGCAGCAGGCGCGCCGGTGCCGCCTCGACGAGATGGAGCACGACGGTGCGCGTCTTGCCCGGGTTGAGCGGATAGATGCGCAGCTCGTAGTTGTTGCCGAGCGTCGTCTGCAGGAGGCCGGGATCGACGCGGCGCCGCGTGATGTCCTCGAAGACCTGCTCGGCGCGCGCTTTTTCCACCGGCACCGCGTCGCGCAGCTGGCCGTCGACATCGAGGGCGAAGCCGCTTACCACCTGTCCCGCCGCGAGCGGGAACTGCAGCTTGCCCTCGAGGACGCGCGGGTTCGGGTTGAAGAATTCCATCTGCACGCGCGTCTCGGCGACGCCGGCGGCGACCTCGACATCGACCTTCAGCGACTGCAGTCGCACCGGCTGGTCGGCGCCGGCGACGATCAGCGCCGGTGGCCGCCAGGCGATCGGCGGCGGTGGCACGAATTGCGGCTGCGGCTGGGCCAGCGCGCCGGCGCTGGCGGCCAGGCCGGCGGCGAAGGAAAGGAGCAAACGGCGGCGGGTCGTGCGTGCGGTCATGATCGAAGGTCTTTCGCCAGAGGTGGATCGTGCAAGGCGGGTTCGCCTCGCCGGGTGAAACGTGCGGCGCGCTGGTTCGGGGTGAAAGACCTCGGGCGCGCCTTGGGGGCGCGCCTAAAATCGCCGCTTTGCCCCGTCGCGAATGACCTCCGTTCTCCGCTTCACTGATCTCGCCTCGCGCGGTGCGCTGGCCGGCAAGCGCGTCTTCATTCGCTCCGATCTGAATGTGCCGCAGGACGACACCGGCCGCATCACCGAAGACACGCGCATCCGCGCCTCGCTGCCCTGCATCGCGCAGGCGCTCGCCGCCGGCGCCGCCGTGATGGTCACCTCGCACCTGGGCCGACCGACCGAGGGCGAGCCCAAGCCAGAAGACTCGCTCGCGCCGGTCGCCGAGCGCATCGCCGAGCTGCTCGATCGCGAGGTGCTGCTCTGCACGAACTGGGTCGACGGCGTCGCCGTCGCGCCGGGCGAGCTCGTCGTGCTCGAGAACTGCCGCCTCAATCGCGGCGAGAAGAAGAACGACCCGACGCTCGCCCGGAAGATGGCGCTTCTCTGCGACGTATATGTCAACGATGCCTTCGGCAGCGCGCACCGCGCCGAGGCGACGACCTACGGCATCGCCGAATTCGCGCCGATCGCCTGCGCCGGTCCTTTGCTCGCCGCCGAGATCGACGCGCTGACGAAGGCCCTCGCCGATCCGAAGCGGCCGCTCGTGGCGATCGTCGCCGGCAGCAAGGTCTCGACCAAGCTGGCGATCCTGCAGATGCTGGCGCAGAAGGTCGACCGGCTCGTCGTCGGCGGTGGCATCGCCAACACCTTCCTGCTCGCCGAGGGCCTGCCCTTCGGCAAGAGCCTGGCCGAGCCGACGCTCGTCGGCGAGGCGCGCGCCGTCATCGACGCCATGCGCGCGCGCGGCGCCGACGTGCCGATCCCGACCGACGTCGTGACCGCCAAGGAATTCAAGGCCGACGCGCCGGCGAGCGTCAAGCGCGCTGCCGACGTCGCCGCCGACGACCTGATCCTCGACATCGGCCCCGAGACGGCGGCCACGCTCGCCGAGGTATTGAAGACGGCCGGCACCATCGTCTGGAACGGCCCGGTCGGCGTGTTCGAGTTCGACGCCTACGCGCACGGCACGGAGACGATCGCCCGCGCCATCGCCGCCTCGCCGGCGTTCAGCATCGCCGGCGGCGGCGACACGCTCGCCGCCATCGCCAAGTACGGCATCGAGAAAGCGATCGGCTACATCTCGACCGGCGGCGGCGCCTTTCTCGAGGTGCTCGAAGGCAAGACCCTGCCGGCGATCGAGATCCTGGAACGTCGCGCTCGCGAAGGAAGCTGATGGACACCAATACGCCCCGCGCCACCAAGATCGTCGCCACCCTCGGGCCGGCGTCGAGCTCCGCGGAGGTGCTCGAGCGGATGATGCGCGCCGGCGTCGACGTGATGCGGCTCAACTTCTCGCACGGCACCGCGCAGGACCATATCGACCGCGCCGCGCTGATCCGCGAGCTGGCCAAGAAGGTCGGCAAGGAGGTCGCCATCATGGCCGACCTGCAGGGCCCGAAGATCCGCGTCGGCAAGATCGAGGGCGGCAAGACGATCCTCGAGCCGGGCAGCAAGCTCGTGCTCGACGCCGCCTGGACCGACCTCGGCACGAGCGCGCGCGTCGGCCTCGACTACAAGGAGCTGCCGCGCGATGTGCGGCCCGGCGACACGCTGCTGCTGAACGACGGGCTGCTGCGCCTCAGCGTCGAGTCGGTGCGCGGCGAGGAAGTGCACACCACGGTCGTGATCGGCGGCGAGCTGTCCAACAACAAGGGCATCAACAAGGCCGGCGGCGGCCTGACCGCGCCGGCATTGACGGCCAAGGACATGGAAGACATCAAGACGGCGATGTCGTTCCAGTGTGAGTACCTTGCGGTGAGCTTTCCGAAGAACGCCACCGACATGGAGATGGCGCGCCAGCT
>JANXWR010000076.1 GCA_025351025.1 Burkholderiales bacterium
AGTGGTGCGCGGCGCGTGGCCTGAGCGCGCACGTCAGCGTCAGCGACGAGTCGGACTACGCGGCGAGCTTCGTCGTCGTCGAAACGCGAGGTGAAAGATGAAGGAAGCTGTCCACGCCCCGGTGGTGCTCGACGTCGCCGGCCTCGCCCTCGACGACGCCGACCGGCGCCGCCTCGTCCATCCCCTGGCCGGCGGCGTCATCCTGTTCGCGCGCAACTGGCGCGACCGGCGCCAGCTCACCGAGCTCGTCGCCGAGATCAAGTCGCTGCGGCCCGACATGCTCATCTGCGTCGACCACGAAGGCGGTCGCGTGCAGCGCTTCCGCAGCGACGGCTTCACGGCCTTGCCGGCGATGCGTGCGCTCGGTAAGATGTGGATGGACGACGCTCACGCCGGCCGTGGCGAAGGCGCGTTGCGTGCGATGGAAGCGGCCAGCGCCGCCGGCCACGTGCTCGCGAGCGAGCTGCGCGCCTGCGGTGTCGACCTCAGCTTCACGCCGGTGCTCGATCTCGATCATGGCGCGAGCAGCGTCATCGGTGACCGCGCCCTGCATCGCGACCCGCGCGTCGTCGCCGTGCTTGCCAAGAGCCTGATGCACGGGCTGCTCGAGGCGGGCATGCGCAACTGCGGCAAGCATTTCCCCGGGCACGGCTTCGTCAAGGCCGACAGCCATGCCGAGGTGCCGGTCGACGATCGCACGCTCGCTGCCATCCTCGGCGACGACGCCAAGCCTTATCGCTGGCTGGCCGGCACACTGGCCAGCGTCATGCCGGCGCATGTCGTCTATTCGAAGGTCGACCGCAACCCGGCCGGCTTTTCGGCGCGCTGGTTGAAGGACATCCTGCGTCTGCAGCTCGGCTTCGACGGCGCGATCTTCAGCGACGACCTGAGCATGGCCGGGGCGCGCCGGGTCGGCGGCGTCGACCTCAGCTACACCGAGGCGGCGACGCTCGCCCTCGACGCGGGCTGCGATATGGTGCTGCTGTGCAACCAGTCGCTCGGCGACGGCGCGGCCGTCGACGGTCTGCTCGACGGCCTGTTCGAGGCGGTGGCGACCGGCCACTGGCAGCCCGATCCGGTGAGCGACGCGCGGCGTCTCGACCTGCTGCCGCAGACCACGCCGATCGCCTGGGACGAGCTGATGCACTCACCCGCGTACCAGCGTTCGCTGGAGCGACTGCCCTAGTTCAACAGAGACCGCGCCGCGCCCGCCGTCGAGACGAGCGCCGCGCGGCACGGCGCTCAGGCGCCCGGCGTCTGCGTCTCGAAGGGCAGTCGCACTTGCGACAGATCCTTCTTCGTCTCGACGAGCACCAGCGGCCCGGCGTCGACGCTTTCGACCTTGCGGACCTCGCGCGGCGTGCGCGCCGGTGCCGGCATCGCCGCCATCGCCTCCTGCGCCGCCTTGATCTTCGCCTCGTCGGAATTCACCCATTGCAGGCCGGCCTGGTCGGCGACGGCCTGCAGCGAGTCGATCGGCAAGACGTAGTCGGCCACCGCCGCGGTTGCGACGTGCTCGAGTGCAGGCGCTTGCGGCGCCTCGCGCACAGGCTCATGCCGCGCGGGCGCTGCCTCTTCGTGCGCCTCGAACGAGGGCATGCGGGCAGCCACCGGCTCGTGCACCGCCGGCGCGAAGTCCGGCTCGTGATGCGCCGTCGCCATCGGCGACTCCGCGCCGTCGTGTGCCGACCACGCCGCGGCGGGTACGTTCGGCGCAGTCGCGTCGCGCGTCGCGCCTTCATTCGCATCGCCGTCGGTCGCGCCTTCGCGCGGGCCGCGGTCACGTCCGCGTCCGCCACGGCGACGCCGGTTGCCCGATCCTTCACCGCGCGTGTCGCTCGGATTGCCGGCGTCTTCGATCGTCGCCTCGCCGGTCTCGGCGTGCGGCTCGGTGCCGATGGCTTCGACGGGCGCGGTGGGTGCATCTTGCGCTGCGGGCATCGCTGCGCCGTCATGGGCCGCCTGCGCGTCGCGGTTGACCTCGCTGCCGTTCACGTCGTCACGGTCGCGACCGCGACCGCCGCGGCGGTTGCGGCGGCGTCCGCCCTGGCGATCGCCGCCTTCGCCGGTCTCGCCGCCGCCCGGGTTGGGCTGCGTGTCGACGAACGACGCGGGCACGCCTTCTGCCGTCATCGATGCATCGACCGCTTCGCCGTTGCCGGCGGCAGGGCGGTCCTGCCGACCACCGCGACGTTCGTCGCCGCGGTGCTCGTCGCGACCTTCCTGGCGCGGCTCGTTGCGCGAGCCGCCACGATCGCCGCGCTCACCACCGCGACCCGCACGGGGCTCGCGGGGCTCACGCGGCTCGCGCGCTTCACGCGGTTCGCGGGCTTCGTTGCGGCCGGGCTCGGCGCCGTCGGCCTTGGGCGCGGCGTCGCCACCGCGTTCGCCGCGTCGGCCGCGGCCTTGCGCCTCGGCGCCGCCCTCGGGACGATCGGCCGAGCGCTCGCCGCGCCTGCCGCCGCGTCCGCCGCGGCCACCGCGATCGCCGCGCTCGTTGCGGTCGCCGCCGCGATCACCGCGGCCGTCACGCTCGCCGCGTTCGCGCTTGGGCGCATCGCCGGGTGTCGGCGCGGGCAGGGCCAGCGGCTTGGTCGCCACCGGTGCCGGCTCGTCGCTCGAGAAGATGCTCTTGACCCAGGACAAGAAGCCACGACCCGCCGGGGCTGCCACCGGGGCCGGTGCGACGACCGGCGCTGCCGCGACCGGCCTGGCCGGCTCGGCGGCGCGCGGTTCGGGGCGCGGCTCGGGCGTGGGCGCCGGCGTCTCGGGCAGGATGCCCTTGATGACCGGCTCCTGCTTGGCCTTGGTCTTCTCGCGCCGCGTGATGCCGACCTCTTCTTCCTGCTCGTCGACCATCGTGTAGCTGGCCTGCAGGTTCTCGAGGCGCGGGTCGTCGTGGCGCAGCCGCTCGAGGCGGTAGTTCGGCGTCTCGAGGTTCTTGTTCGGCACGAGCAGCACGGTGACGCGCTGCTTCAGCTCGATCTTGGTGATCTCGGGGCGCTTCTCGTTCAACAGGAACGAGGTCACTTCCACCGGCACCTGCACGTGCACGGCGGCGGTGTTGTCCTTCATCGACTCTTCCTGGACCATGCGCAGGATCTGCAGCGCCGACGACTCCGTGTCGCGGATGTGGCCGGTGCCGTTGCAGCGCGGGCAGGTGATGTGGCTGC